>NZ_JACJOU010000011.1 GCF_014695725.1 Microcoleus sp. FACHB-672
TGTACTCAATCGCATGATTCGTGTGGCTAAACCCGATAGCTACAAGGTTGAAGCTTAGTCTCCTGCTCTCAAAAGGTAACTTCTGTCTCTTTCTCTAGTTATGCAACAAAGCCAAGCTGAAGATGGAATTTGGCAAGACCTGAAAAGCCTGGGATTAAACCCCAGAATTTCTAGGTTTCTCCCCAATTGCCAAGTGACAAAGACTCACAAAGTGTCTGGCTTCAATATGGCCGCTAAATGGAAGAGAAACCTAAAGGGAGAATCGCAGCAGAAGGGTGGTTTATCGTAATGAGTTTACCCGACCTATCAGCAGCCATAAAAGCCTATAAAAAACGCTTCAATATAGAGGGAATGTTTCGAGACTTCAAAAGCGGAGGCTATCAGTTAGAAAAGACAAATGTTGCGGGAGTTCAATTAAGCTTTCTAATTTTAATCATCTGTTTGGCTTACAGTTGGGCGACATTTAAAGGACAGGAAATTAAGCTGCGCGGGCACAAAAATATATAGGTAGAGTTAAGGAGTTCGGACGAGTCACTCGAAGACCTAGCAGTTTTTATATCGGGTTATCTAGCCATAATTGGGTAAGCTTTAGGGAGAATTGCTGGGAAATTGTTCAATAGTTAATGCAATTAAACCGCAATAAGCTGGAATATTATTTACGAGGCTTAAGGGCTATAGAGTTGATTTTATCTACCTTTTAGCCTTCATGTCACCCCCCCCAGATACTCTTCCTAAAGCCATATTTTTACCAAAAAATGCTGGAAAGCTTCTGCCGACAACAAGTTCAGGCAGTTTGAAGAAGTTGCAAACTCCGAAAGGGGTAGCTGTCGTTGCCGGCAGTCAATCAAAGAGAGGATGACTCAGTGTTTGAGCGGTTTTGTTGTATTTGCTGTATTTGCTGTTGAGTAGCTTCTACCCCTTCTTGATCGCCAACTTCTTGATAAATAGCTAATGCTTGCTGATAGTAGTCCAGTGCTTTTTGAGGCTGACCTTGATTGGTATAGACTGCGCCAATATTCGCTAAAACAATTCCCTCACTCCGGCGAAGGCCCAAGTCTTTAAAAAGTGCTAGAGATTGTTGGTGAGATTTCAACGCCTTTTCATGCTGGCCTTGATTGTTGTAAATCACTCCCATATAATCAAGAATAATTGCTTCTCCTTGACGCTCGCCAACTTCTTTGGAAATATCTAAAGATTGCTGATAGTAGTCCAGCGCTTGATCAAATTGGCTGGAATAGTCATAAATTCTGCCGATATTTCCCAGAACAATCGCTTCACTACGCCGATTTCCCGTTTCTTTGAAAATTACCAAAGCTTGTTGTTGAAAATCTAGCGCTTTTTGAGAATCTCCTTGGCGATCATAAATCCTACCGATGTAATCGAGAGCAATTGCTTCTCCTCGACGTTCGCCGATCTGTTTGTAAATCGCCAAAGCTTGCTGATAATCCTCTAGGGCTGGGTTATACTGGCCCAGAATATCGTAAATTCTTCCTCGGCGGGTCAGAGTCACGGCTTCCCTAGGACGATCACCAATTTCTCTATAAATGGCTACAGCAAGCTGTAGCGGTTGTAAAGCTTCTTTAAGTTGACCTTGCTGGTACAGTTGCTCTCCTTTTTGGTAGAGTCGCTGTGCCTCACCGGCTCTATCTTGAGCAGTTTGGGCTTGTGCCGTTAGCGGTTTCCAGTTGGAAGTCAAGGGCAAAACCGGCAAACTGAGTGACAGAAGCAGAGTTAAGGAAAAAAAACTGAAGTGCTTTAAAGGCCGGCGCATAAATAACGATCTCCACAAACTTGTCAGAAATTGGCTTATTTAATAATTTATACTGTTTACTTATTTAGAGCTAGTTAAAAGTTGAGGTAGCATCAAGGCTTTAATTAGCATATTTTTTTAAAAAATACTTTTCGATTGATGTCTTGCTGAGTCAATCGGGTCAAAACCTAGGCCAATGATGCGACAGACAGCCATAGAAAAAGTAACTGATGCAAGTGCTTCGCTAAATCTTTTCTTTCGGTGCCGGCACAATGCCATACTTATTTAAACTTGTATCAATTTCTCTAAGTAATTTAAAGTCTATCTCGGGCAATGGATAAGTCCTAGTCCCAAACCAGCCGGTGCTAATAGAAGGCTGTTTTTCGAGAAAAGAAAATGCTTGCCGAAACTGCTGCGAATCTGCTTTAATGGGGGAGTCAAAGTGACAGGGAATAATTCGCTGGAAATCCCAACCAGCTACCCGATCAGCCCACTCCAAGGTTTCCTTTGGAGATCGGTTAAGAATGAGTGCTTGAAGAACGGGTGCAACAAACAAACGACCCTCACCTCGTAGCGCATCAAATGACTGTTTCCATTCTGGGTTCCACTGAAAGGGAAACAACCCGAAATAAGCTTTTTTGGAACGATCCGCCGCTTTAAAAGCGTTGCGAAATATTTCGCCCCATTTGGGAACTTCCAACACACTTGGTTGAAAGTACATCGCAAATAAGCAAATACGCTGCCATCCTTTACAGCGGTTTTCAGGAGTGTTTTCTACCTGATCAGTGGCATAATCTTTGGCATGGAATAGCAAGGGATAAGGATCGAATTCGACAATTACTGGCGGATCTTTGGGGATGGAAACCACTGAGTCTGCTAGCAACAGCGTCCGAGATCGGTGATCAAAAAAAGCAACTTCTGCAAATCGTCCAAGACCAAGTTCCACGGGCCCTAGAATCGCATAATCAAACTGGCCGGCAAAGGGAGTTTTGCTGCACTCTTGTGGAAGTACCTGAGTGCGTTTGGCCGGCAAGCCAAGCCAGCTTAGGGGTAAATTCAGCGGGAAACTCCACTGAGAAGGCGCGACAAATACCTGTGCACTGGGAAAGCGTCTAGCAAAGGGTCCCACAAAGACTTTGTGTTCTAAACCGGAGATCGTGGGCAGGATAATGTACTTAACATCACCGTGTTTTTCTACTAACTCTTTCATCAGTCGGACGCACTCAAGAGTCGGCGCAACCGGCGCATAGATCAGTAGACCGCCGCTATCAAGTTTGACCACTGTCATGCGAATCGGCACGACCACATAAAAGATGCCCTGAAGCTGGTCAAATGTCCAAACCGTATCCTTTACCACTTCTTGGCAGATAGTTTTCCGTCTGCCGTAAGGATAAATGGGCAGAGCCGGCCAGAACGGCCATGAAAAATCCTGAGAATGAATTTGTTGTCCCTGCATTTCCTGCCCGTCCCTAAAGTAGCCGGCATCAATTTAAAGATAATTTACTGTATTTCACACTCCCCTAGCCGCTGCGTCAAAGAAGGCCAGCCGATTTCCCTTGTAATTAATGGCAAACCTCCATCCTCGGGTTTTTCAGCTAGACTGTCGCCGTCTAAATCTCCACTAGGGCTGTACCAACCGAGGCGTTCATTAAATTTTAACCAATCTTTTCCAGCTTCTTCATAAATACGCTTTTGCATAGAAAAACCTAAACGCCCTTTGCTACTTTCAACCCATAATTGATTAATTGTGCGTAAGTCAGTGCAAGGAAACTTTGCCATCGTTTCTGGGTCAATCCAAACTTCAGGAACTTCCTTGCCTCGATAAGCAACCCAAAGCATTAACCTCGTTGTTTCTGAATTAGCCTTCTCCCATTTCCCAGCCTTCAGTAAATCTTGAAGTTTTCCGTAATTCGCTCCAACCTCTGACCTTTTCACAGAAGGGTTCACCGCCTCCACCCTGCCGGTTGGAGAATTCATCACGACCAGCGCCGCCGCAGAAACCGCCACAATTGCGCTGACGAATACAGCCAAATTAACCGATTTAAAGTAACTCATATCGCCTTAAACCTCTCACCAAAGTAGATAACTCATCTGCGTTTATCTCCCTATGCCTAACGGCTAACAAACGCAGATCTATGCGTTGATCTGCGTTGATCTGCGGTGTTCCATAAAAATTTACAACATCCAGATTACCCTGATCTAACTTATCCACATCATCATCGGCTTTGTTGTTGATACCACTGAAGATAACTCCATAAAGAATAGTCTCGATTCAGCCAACCTTGCAAAAAAACCTGCTGAGAAGGACTTTCTCTCACGCGCTTGTAACGGTACTGAATGCGATTCTCAATCATCCGTTTAGCAATCTCTTCCTGATTTTGACTTTGCAAAGCATCAAGCGTCTCAGAATTAAAAGAGCCCGTGATCGGCACCGCCAAAGCCTGCTGAAGAAATCGCACCGCTCCTGATCTACCAAAATTTACAGCCGTATCAAACATCGCCACGCCCAAAATTGGAGACATCGACTCAGCCCGAGAAGCGTGCCAGTAACTATAGTAAATTTCCCAGAGTTCAGAATTATCCATCCGCCGCACATCTTGAGCCGGCAACCCCTTGCCGGCTCGATATCCATCATATTCAGTTTGCAAAATCCCCCGGTAAGTTTTGCCACCTAAATCTGCTGAATGATTCGAGTACCCGCCCTCAACGTAAAGGGTAAAACGTAAAGCTGCTTGAAAAGATGCCGAATCTAAAGCTGCCACTGATTGAGCTTGCGCCCAACTATAAGTTGGTAGCAGGGAAACCGACAAAGAACTTGTAAGTAGCCCTAAAACAAGATTCAAAGCTAGAACCGGCTGACTCTTTCGCCCAGCCCATTCTCTAAAATTCATTGAGTAACTTTCCCCAAAAAATGCAAAAGATAATGCAGAATTTGTAAAGCGCAATCACTATCAAAAAAGTTCCCTAAAACAAAATTTCCTGAATGCCGGCTCCAAAAAACAAACCTCTGTTGATCCAGTCAATTTCAAAGAAATGATCGCTTTGGCAAAAATAGCCAACAGCCAAAGTCTTAAAATAAAAAGGTACAATGTACAAACATTGTTTACTCTCTTTCAAAGCTCATTGCATTAGGCTAAACTAAATTAATACAAAGGAAAAGTTTTGCCAAAAACGACGCATATTAAAAAGAGAGGCAGGGGGAGAGAAGAATTCTCCACCGCCACTCCCCTAACTTTGGCCCAGGTGCAACTTAGTCCCGCCTCACAAGTGGCAGCGTAAAGCAAAACGTGCTGCCCTCGCCCAAAGCACTCTCAACCCAGATATCGCCATCGTGCTGGTGTACGATACTACGGCAGATTGCCAAACCCAAGCCGGTGCCACCCTTCTGGCGGGAGTCAGAAGAATCTACTTGCTGAAAGCGCTCAAAAATCGTTTCCAGTTTGTCTGCTGGGATGCCCCGCCCTTGGTCTTTAACGCTAATTAAAAGCTGTCCGTCGCGATGATTTGCCAAAGACGAAGAACCCACTTCGCCGGCCAACCCAACTATCGTCCCGGAGGAAGAATATTTTATTGCATTACTCAGGAGATTTGTCAATGCCTGGAGAATGCGATCCGGGTCAGCCCAGAGTTCGGCGTCAACCGGCACCACAGAAAGCGCCACCCCAGCTTTCTCAGCCATTGACCGCATCGTATCAGCCGCCTGCAACATCAAATCGCCGGCATTGCAAATTTGTTTATTCATCGCAATCTTGCTCGACTGGATACGCTCAAGATCGAGAATGTCGTTGATCAAGCGCACCAAACGGTCAGTATTCGTCACCGCAATATCCAGCATTCGCTGCGCCTTCTCCGGGCTTTGGGAGAGGAGTCCTGCCGCCAGTAACCCCAAAGCCCCGCGCATAGAAGTCAGGGGTGTTCGGAGTTCGTGGCTTACCACCGAAATAAACTCCTCCTTCATCCGTTCCACCGCAAGGCGTTCGGTAATATCCTTAAACGTAACAACCGCCCCCACAATCGCCCCTTGCTCTCGAATCGGCGTGCTGACGTACTCCACTGGAAAACAAGACCCATCCTTACGCCAAAACACCTCATTCGTGAGATGGTGAACTGAACCATCCTGAAGCGAAGCATAAATCGGACAATCTTCTGGCGTGCGATCTGCCGGCATCTGGTAAGCTGGCGCAGGGCATTTGTAAACACCCACCCCATTGGCAGACACTGAGCGCACCGCTAAAGCTTCCGCCGTCCGAACCGGCCCAGATCCCAACTCGGAAGCTAGGGGAGTGGAAAACTGACTGTTAGGAATCTCCTCAGTTGCCGGTTTCCCCTCTGCCCGATAAACAATTAACGGTTTTTGCAACAAAATATGAATCGGCTGACCGAGGAGTTCTTTGAGTTCGTAGCCAACCATTCTCGAAGCTGCCGGATTGACAAACGTCGTTTTGCCTCGGGCATCCAACCCGCAAATTCCTTCCCCCGCCGAATTCAAAATTAACTCATTTTGATGCCGCAACCGTTCTAAAGCTGCTTCTATCCGCTTGCGATCGCTGATATCACGAGCGATTGTAGAAACCCCAATAATTCTGCCGACAGCATCAACAATCGGAGAAATTGTCATAGAAACATGAATGGGCTGACCATCTTTCCGCATCCGCATCGTTTCGTAATGCTCAAGACGCCCTCCCTGCTCAATTCGTTCTAGAATTCGCCGCATCTCAAAAGGATGGTCTGGTGGAGCGAGGATATTCATAGAGCGTCCTTTCATCTCCTCTGCCGAGTAACCATATATCTGTTCAGCACCGACATTCCAGCTAACAACAATCCCATCCAATGTCTTGCTTACAATTGCATCATCTGAAGACTCTACAATTGATGCCAAGCGCACGAGTTCCTCCTCAGCGTGTTTGCGGTCTGTGATGTCGCGCCCCAACAGAACCAACCCTTTGCGGTTGTGGCAGTCGTCAAACAGAGGCACTTTAACCACATCGTAAATTTTTATCGCTCCATTTGGCTGGGGAATGACTTCTTCTGCACGAGTCAACATTGCGTTGTTCCAGGCAGCTTCATCCGTTCGCTCGCACCCTAAGAAAGCATCGCGATAAAAACTAGATAAATTTGCAAGATCGGAATCTGTTTGACCCCGATAATTCAATCCTTCTAGCTCAAACAGTTGCAGGATCGCATCATTAGCTTCTAACCAGCGTCCTTCTCCGTCCTTAAAACAAACAAGGTCGGGCATGGCATTAATTAGAGTCCGTAGTTGCTCTTCACTTTGCCTGTGCGCTGCTTCAACTCGTGATCGTGAGAGAATTTCCTGTTGCAGTTGTTCATTGGCTTTTGTGAGTTCGCCGGTACGCGCTTCAACTAGCAATTCCAACTGTTCGCGATATTGCTTCAACTCCTTCTCTGTGCGTTTGCGATTGGTGATGTCGCGCATGACTGAAAGATGGCGATTAGGCAAAAAGTTAGCAACTGCAGAATACTCGATTTCCACCAGGGTTTTATCCGGACGCTGCAGACGAAACTCGCCGGTGATCCGCCCTTTGCTGCGGAAGATGTGCCAAGCTTGTTCAAAATCCAAACCGGCTTCAGGTACGAAGTCCATGATGTGACGACCAATCAATTCTGCCGGCGACAAACCAAAAATCACTCCAGCTGCTGGATTGACGACAACAAAATGGCCGTTGTCATCGACAACAATCATTGCATCAAGTGCGCCCTCAAATACCGCACGCAGTTGGTGAGCACTTTCGATTAACGCTTCCTGCGCCTGCTTGCGTTCGCTAACATCTTGAAAATAAACGGCTAGTCCATCTTCACCTGGGTAAGCGTGAACTTCAAACCAAGTATTGAGTGGCTGATAAAACCCTTCAAAGCTGACAGCAATGCCGGTGGAAACGGCTTGCTGATACTTTTCCAAGAATATTGAGCCGACTGCCTGGGAAAACAAATCCCAAATATTTTTACCTAAAAGTTCTTGGCGCTTCTTTTGTAAAAGTTGCTCGGCTTGGCGGTTAATATAAGTGAAATGCCACTGACGATCAAGGGCAAAAAACGCATCGGTAATACTTTCGAGAATGTTAACGATTCGCCGATTTGATTCGCGCAGCGCTTCTTGCACCTGCCTTAGTTCGGTGATATCTTGATTAACGATAATTGCCCCCGTAACTTCTTGCTGGGCATTCCGCAGGGGGACGGCTGAGTTAAGAATGGTTTTGCGCTTTCCATCAAAACACTGAATGTCAATTACATCATTAATTGAGGTTTCGCCTTTGATAATCGCACGCCCTCCGGCCCACTCATCCGCGCTGAGGGGTTTGCCGGTGTCTGCCCACCAACCTTTATATTCCGCGTATCTTTCGGCGTTGAGATAGCGAACACCGCCCCAAATTCTTTCGCCGGCTGGATTTACTAACAAAATTTTACCTTGCCAATCAGTAAACCAAATTCCCACCGGCAGGGTTTCCACCACAGTTCGCAGCAGTTCTTCACTTTGCTTAAGCGCTGCTTCGGCTTCAACTCTTTCGCTAATATCCCGGCAAGTGTAAAGTACGGTGCCATTATTAATTGCAACGCGTTTAACGCTGACAAGTAAGGTGCGGGGATTGCCTGTTTTTTCTGTAATTTGCCACTCGATATTTTGAATTTCTCCAGAAATTTCTAACTGGTTATGATCAAACAGGTTTTCTCCTAATAACTGGGCCATATTGCCTAAGGCTTGCACCTCTTCAGGTGATCGGTTAAATACGAGGTGAATGTTCGGGCAAATATAAGTAAAATTCCCAACATGGTCGGTAATTAAAACGGCTTCGGAAATGTTGCTAAGCGTCAGTCGGTGTAATTCTTCAGACTGTCGCAGCGCTTCTTCCATCTGCTTGCGTTCAGTCAAATCGCGGGCGACTGTCAACACTGCCGGCACAGATTGGTAGCTGAAAAAAGTCGCTGCCGACTCGACATCCACTTCTGTGCTATCAAGCCGACGCAGCTTTTGTTCTGTGAAGCGCACTTCCTGGGTTTCTGCTGTGCCGGTTTCAATTCTCGATCTGAACATTTCCTGACAATCAGGATGTACAAAATCTTCTGCCGGCTGACCGATCAGCTGTTCGGAACGGGTGGCACCTAGCAGTTTAACACCGGCACTATTGATCAAGTCGATCTTGCCGTAGCTCTGGACAATGATCGCTTCTGGAGAAAGTTCGACTAACTGACGATAACGTTCTTCGCTTTCTTGCAGTGCGGCTTGTGCTTTGGAGCGTTCGACACGAGTTCGCAGCGACATTACACCATAAGCTATATCATTTGCTAATTCTTGCAGCAGCTGCACTTCTTGGGGCTTAAAGGTATCGGGTTCGGCTATGTAAATGGTTAAAACCCCAAAAAGAGCGTTCTGTAAAGAAGGTGCTTCCGCTGCTAATTTTCCGTTGTCTTTTTTGCTGTTTCCATCTAGTAGGGGCAAAGCAAGGAAAAATCCACCGCACCCCTCTGTTGGCTCACACATCGGGTAATGATGAAAACCGCTCAGAAAGTTTTGCCCGGTGTTAGTGTCGGTGAAAATTGAAAATTGAGCGGGTTCATTTTCTCCCCTTAATTTTTTAAGCTCCACACCTGATCGCGCAATGGTCTGCAGGCGATCAGGGTTGTCCGGCTCGCTCAAGTCAACCCAGCAAACACGGTATTTGCCAATTTCTACGATAATTCTACAAATATCGTGCAGTAATTCAGATTCTTCTGAAGCTCGCACAAGTGCCTGGTTGCAATCACAAAGAAGTCTTAGGGAGCGGTTGGCTTGACAGAGTTCTTCGTCAATCTTTTTTCGTTCGCTCAGATCGTGAATAATCACTGCAAAACCAACTAACTCCTGCTTTTCGCCATTTGAGTGTTCTTTGTAGGCATCTCGCAAAGCAGTAATTGTCATATTCGCCCAAAATTGCGAGCCATCCTGACGCACGCGAACGCCTTCATCTTCACACTGATCGGCGGTAAGTACCATTTGCAACTCTTGTGCCGGCTTGTTGCAGCTAATATCTTCGCGGGTGTAAAAGCAGGAGAAATGTGCCCCCAGAATTTCTTCAGCGCGGTAGCCCATAATACTTTGAGCACCGATGTTCCAGCTAGTCACTTGTCCATTGGTGTCCAGCATGAAAATGGCGTAGTCTGTAAGTCCTTCAATTAACAAGCGAAAGCTTTCTTCGCTGTGCCCCATCAAAGAGGTTGCTTCTAACATTTCTTTGATTTTGCGCTGTTGCATTTCTAAGGAGAGGCGTCGGGTTCGCAACAGGCTGTCCACCCGCAAGTTCAGTTCCACCGGCAGCGTGGGTGTACTCAGCACTTCATCAACACTACTCTGCCAGGACGGGATCGCTACGCTGTGTAAATGCCGGCGATCTCCCACAAGGACAACGGGCAAAAATACAGGTTCTTCAGATGCTTTTCTGACTTCTAGCTGATGCCGGTATTGTTGAAAAGCCGGTGCGTCCACAAGGCAAAGATCGAAACGCGCGCGTGCTAGGACATCTGCTATCGGCTCATTCGTCTCTTCATCAGGGATCGTGACATGGTATTGTTTAGCTAGCTGAGCCGCTAGCCATTGCCGGTTTTCCTGATCGTGTAGCAAGAGTAAAATGCGGCTCATTGCTCAGCCTCTTGGTTTAAACGGCTTAACCAACTTTGATGTCGCGCTCTCGGATATCTCCTCTGCCGGTGAGTGATCTCCGATTTCAATGCTACAGGGCATCCTCTTCAGGTGAAGCATTCGCATCTGCATCCTAATTGTTATGATAATTTGCCTGTGAGGGCTTCGGTTGGACTCACCCCTGTTTCAGCAACTCAATTGCCAAAACACTGCCTTCGAGAAACTCTTTTTTTTTTTTATTTTTCTTTCTCCGGTCATGGATACGGAACTTAAAGATTGACCGCTTTGCGCTAAAAACCGAGCTGTTCAATTGTTTAAGAATTGTAACGACGTACTTGCTCACTTCTCGCCTTGTCCGCTCTCAATCTTTCACCATTTTTAAGCAAAGTATCTGTTTGCCTTCTCCTGGAAAAAAAAGGAGTGACATTGAGTGATAGGGCTTGCGCCAAAGCTTCGTGCGCCACCAAAATTACCCCCTCGCCAAAGCTCTGAGTTATTTGGGCCGGCAACTCTTTTGGCTATTATCCGGTGCCTTAAGCACACATCAAGCGCCGCTTCGTTCTTAGCTCCAACATTAAAATACTGATTAAACTGTTACAATACTACCAAATATTTCCAGAGAATCTTATAGGTAGATTCCCTACTAAAATTCAGATAATTAAAGTTTTTTAGGAAAAATCAAAATAACTGAATTGTTGAAACCGGCATTTTCTAGATTCCAGGGTTAATTGTACGGAGATTTTTGAGCCGCTTGTCTCACACAAATAACAAAGAACTAAAGAGTTTGCTTCCTAGTTTTCACGTAAAAGTTAAGTTAACTAGGATTTTATCGTTCACAGCAAAAAGTCATAAATAAAACGATATTAGCAAAGTTTGTAACTGTTAAATAACTTGTCTTGACCTATCACGGGTAGCCAACATTGAGTGTCTTCACCGGCAGCATGCCGGCGGTAAGCGAACGCTTGAGGAGATAAATTTAGGATTTTTACCCCTTCACCCATAACAGCAAGGGCGTGGTGCCCTCGTGCTGCCGTTTCTGTGCAGCCAGAATTGCCGGCGTTTCTCATGAGTGCCTGACACGATCTGGAAGAAATGGGTTGATAATTAAAAGTTGGTTGTTTTAGGAAATCGAATATCAATGGGTCGCGCTAAAAAAGTTGTGCTGGCATATTCGGGCGGAGTCGATACCTCCGTCTGTATTCCCTACCTAAAGCACGAGTGGGGTGTTGAGGAAGTGATTACCCTCGCTGCCGATCTGGGGCAGGGAGAAGAACTCGGCCCGATTAAAGAAAAAGCGCTGAAATCGGGTGCAGCAGAATCTCTTGTGGTAGACGCGACGGAAAGCTTTGTGAAGGAATACGCATTTCCAGCCCTTCAGGCGAATGCTCTTTACGAAAATCGCTATCCGCTCTCAACGTCTCTAGCTCGTCCGCTGATCGCTAAGCTATTAGTCGAGGCGGCTGAACAATACGGTGCTGATGCGGTCGCGCATGGTTGCACCGGCAAGGGCAACGACCAAGTCCGCTTTGATGTCTCCATAGCGGCGCTCAATCCTCACTTAAAAGTCCTGGCACCGGCACGGGAATGGGGGATGAGTCGTGAGGAAACCATCGCCTATGGAGAGCGTTATGGCATTCCCACGCCGGTGAAAAAATCTTCCCCCTACAGTATTGACCGAAATCTGTTGGGTCGCAGCATTGAAGCCGGCCCGTTGGAAGATCCGTGGACGGAAGCGCTGGAAGAAATCTACCTGATGACCAAAGCGATCGCAGATACTCCCAACGAACCTGAGTATGTTGAAATCGGCTTTGAACGAGGCATTCCCACCAGTCTCAACGGTCAAAATCTGTCGTCGGTAGACCTAATTTCTCAGCTGAACGAGTTGGCCGGCAATCACGGAGTTGGCCGCATCGATATGGTAGAAAACCGACTTGTGGGAATCAAGTCGCGGGAAATCTACGAAGTGCCCGCTCTTTCAGTGTTAATTCAAGCACACCGCGATTTGGAAAGCCTGACTTTAACTGCAGATGTCAGTCACTACAAGCGCGGTATCGAAGAAACCTACGGCCAGATGATTTACAACGGTCTGTGGTACAGTCCGCTGAAAGCTGCCTTGGATGCCTTTATTGAAAAGACTCAAGAGCGAGTGTCTGGAACGGTGCGAGTGAAGTTGTTTAAAGGCAACGCCGCAATGGTAGGCCGGCAGTCTGACAAGTCTCTCTACAGCCCTGATTTAGCGACTTATGGGGCTGACGACACCTTTGACCACAAAGCAGCCGAAGGCTTTATTTATGTCTGGGGGCTGCCGACTCGCGTTTGGTCACAGAAAACAAGAGGCTAGAGGCTAGGGAGGAAAGAGTGGGAGAGGGGAGAGTAGAGGGTTGCGGCATTTCTTCCACTCTTCCCATTCCCCTCATCCCATTTCTCTAGTCCCGCGTTTCTAGTCGCTTTGCGCGAGATTCTAGCCAAATGGGAACGGCAATCCAGGCTACTACTAGAATTAAAGCCACGACAGCAAATTGAGCGACCCAAGTGACTAACTGATCTAAGGGGACAATTCGCCCCACAAAGAAGGCTAAACTCACCATGACAGCGGCCCAAATCGTCGCACCGGCAGTATTACACAACAAAAATTGTCCGTAGGGCATTTGAGCGATGCCTGCCATCGGGCCGGCAAAAATCCGCAAAAGCGCCACAAATCGTCCTAAGAATACAGCTTTAGCAGCATTGTCAATGAATTGGGTTCGGACTTGTTGTAACTGCTCTTCTGAGAAGCGAAAAATTTTACCCAGACGCAGCATTAAGGGCCAGCCGCCCCATTTACCTAGCCAGTAACCGCAGTTATCACCTAACACGGCCCCACCGATCGCGCTTGCTAAAACGAACCAGTAATTTAGTTCTCCACTGCCGGCAAGGAAACCACCAACGAGGGTAATTGTTTCACCGGGAAGGGGAATACCGGCATTTTCTAAGGAAATGCCGAGAAACACTGCCCAGTAGCCGTATTGACGTGCAATTTCCTGGATTGTCTCCAGCGATACAAATTCAAGGGACATTCAACACAGCCTTCTCAAATTTTTAGACTTTTGTCACATCCTCCAGACGGCAACTCGTTTATGTGCCGGTGGAAACCTGTATTTACAGATGGGCGTTTCTGCTTAATCGGAAACGACTTTGATCCAACCCGTAGGGCTTTTGTGCTTGCCGGTCAAGGTTGGGATAGGTTTAGTCCGAACTGACTAAACTCAGTATGAACTTATTTTAACAAAATCGGAGGATTTCTTAGAAGTTGCGGGTATTTGCCGAAAAGACAGCTCCTTAGCCTTTTTTTGGCTAAGGAAGTTTATTTATCCGCACTTTTGGGCTTTGCAGCCTAGGGCGGGACTGATGGCTGGGCCAAATCCTCTATGGGTTAAGGAAGTGCCGGCAAAGCCTGAAACTGCTGGACTGCCGGCAAAAACCTCGCTATTTTTTTGTAGAAATTGATTTTCCTGCCAAAATGGCAACAATGAAGCCTCCGCTTGCGTCAAAATCGCAATCATATAACTGACTTTTAAGTAAACAATATCCCCACTATAAATAGGCTGCTGGCTACCTTTTAGGGCTTGCTAAATACTACAAATTTCATAAGCGTGTGCTATGTGATGCGAATCACAGCAATACTGTGATGGAATACAAACCAACTTCAGGAAACTTATTCCATCCTAATAGCATCACGACAGTATTTCTTTTGAGTTTTTCTCAGCCGGCAATACCCACTTCTTTTCTCAACCTATTGGGGTCAAACTAATGAAATCCATAGCAGTCAATCAAACTATTCTTCTTCACGCACCAGAACGTTTAGATGGAAGCGGTGGCAGAGCTTTTCAGCAGCAGGTTGCCGCAATTTTACCAGAGCAGCACAATCTCTGGATCATTGATATGAGTTTTGTTGATTTTGTGGATAGTTCGGGCTTATTTGAATTAGTAGCAGGGCTGCGAGTGGCGCGCCAACAGGGATGCCGCCTGGTGATCTGTAACCTGAAAGCGACGGTACGGCTGATTTTTGAAATCACTCAGCTTGATAGGGCATTTGAAATTTTTGACAGTTATGACGGGTTTGTCCAAACTTTAGTTCAAGAGGCTGCACCGCTGATAAATATCGGCCTAGTTGCGGCTTAAGGGGTTGAGTTTGAATGGGTGTGTGCTATCTATCAGTCGGTGCATCTTGTCTTGGTAAAAAATAGCTTAAGTTTTTGCTTTGCAGAAAGCAACTTTTGAAGTATCAGTATAAATTTTTTCGCTTTACAAATTCTTTAAATTACTTTCAGTGTTTCTACTAATAAGGTAAAAAGTTGTCTGATAAGCCAGAAACTCTAGTAATTTTATATTGTAAATTTTATTGCTTCATCTACAGAAGCAATAAATCAACGCCTGGAAGAGAAGGCAGCGCGATTCGTTGTTATTCAAAATGCAGATAAGATGCAGATGAGCCAGAAATGGTTACATCTAAGATAGGCTGGCCGGCCAAGCAATACCAGTGGCAGGTAAACAAGTTAGGTTCTTGGACGCTAAGACTTGCGAGTGCCGGCGCTGCGGGAAATGGCCAAAGGCGATCAAAGCAGATCGCACCTTCTTGAAATCCAAACTGCATTAAATAGGTAGCTGGTGGGGCGTCAAGCGATCGCAGGAGGTTGCCGGCGAGTTTGTAGAGTTGCTGACGCCAAGCGTCGGATAGATGCACCGGCTGGCAGTAGGGGAAGGAAGAAGAGGGGGAGACTGTTGAGGGTTTAGGTGCCGGCAGTTCCTCAGTTAAACCGATCACCTCTGCGTAAAGTGGCCCTTTGCTGGTGAGGACAACAGGCAACCAAAAATTGCCGGCACCCGTAGCGTATCCCATGCCCTCAACGCGCTGCCGTAACGTTACAATATCGCGGCACACCCGGTAAATTTGCTGAGCTGGAAAAGAAAGTGTGGCCGGCAGATTTAGGGTAAAAGGACACAGCAGCACATCAGATGCCGATATCGTGTCAAGGGAATCCGTTGTAATCACCCGGACAGTCGGTGCCGATGAATGTGGCGAAGCAGAAGTAGATGCAATGGCTTGCTGAAACGCAGAAATCATTGAATCGAGCGCAAAAACTGCCGGCAGGAGAAATTCTGCCGGCTCAGTTTCAGCATCGATCACAATCAGAACTTCAGGCATTCCCAAATGAAGGCAGATTTAGCCCTGGGTTACTTCCCGGTGCGAAGCTAGGTAGATCGGGCCGGCCTGTGTTTGCGCGCTTGCTTCTCACCGCAAGTCGGTAACTAGCGCTTTGCAACTCAGCGTGAAGTTGGCGATTTTCTTTCTGCAGCATCGCGACTTTTTCTTTCACGGGTTCCATGCGTTCAGCAAACTTCTCGCGATACACACTCGGCAGTTCTTGCACCACTTGCTCTAGCATCCGGCTGCGATCGTTTAATTCTTGGACTGACTGACGCAATTGATAAATCTCGGCATCGCGCTCAGCAATTTGCTCTTGGTAAAACGTGACTTGTTGCTCCACACCTAGCAGTTGTTCGCGTAAGGCTTGGAGTTGGGCTTTGCTGCGCTCAGAAACTTCTGGCTGGGGGGCAACTGTCGTTTTGCCCTTAACGAGCCGGAAAAGCTCTTGAGATAACTGTTGCACAAGTTGGTCGCGCATTTGCAGTTCTTCCCGTAGCTGGGCGTTTTCTGCTTGCAGGGATTGTAGGGCGGATTCGGTTAGGCTCACGGTGGCTTGCAGCTCCAAAGAATATGAATGATTATGGCAGGATTGGGAGCCGGCAGTTGCTAGCTCTCCAGTAATACTTATTTTTAAGCTAATTTACCATCTAGGGCGGGAATTGGCATCTAGCTAGAGCCGGTGTTGTCAGAAAACTTTATCATGGCCGGCTCCAAGAAGGCCGATTTGGGAGCCAGGTAATGGGATTGCCTGTGATCGCGTGCCGGCAACCAAAAGCCTTTAAAAAATGGCATCTCCATTTTGCCTCACTATTTTTTAGAGGATAGGCAACAAGAGCTGTCTAAACAAGCAAGCACTCAAAAAATATAAAAAGCTACACAAAAAAGTTTTTTAGCCGACCCAGACAAATTATGATTGTCTGGCTACAATTTCAACGGCCAAGTCAACTATTTGCTTTTTTTCTTACCTAAAATCGAGTAAATCATCGTGGCTTTTTCTCTGCCCCTGAGTTGGGTTGCTCCAACCGATTGTGCCCGGTAATGCTTGCGGACATAGGCATAAGTTTTGCCACTAATTAACACACTATAAGGGTTTTCAGAGGTGACGGTTTTATTCATCGATTCCAGGCGCGATGCCACATTCACCGTATCTCCTACCACAGAATAATTAAGACGCCGGCTGCCTCCCATACTGCCGGCCATCACAGGGCCAGTGTGAATACCGATACCAATTTTAATCTGAGGTTTGCCTTCAAATCTTAAGCGCCGGTTGAGCTTTTTTAGCTTTTTGTGCATTGCCATACAAGCGTCAATTGCATTTAAGGCATCTTGGCGAATATCCTCTTCTTCTGTGTGGGCAAAAGGCACCCCAAATACTGCCATGATCGCATCCCCAATGTATTTATCAACGACGCCGCCGCGATCCATAATGCACTCGGTCATTGCATTTAAATATTCATTAAGCCAGGTAAACAGCTCTCCTGGAGCCATTTTTTCCGAAATAGAAGTGAAACCACGAATATCCATAAACAAAACCGTTGCCACCTGTTCTTGCGCGAGCAGATGACCGTTGTGAAATATTTCTGTTTTGCGCTGCCAAATGAGGCTAGCCATTTCTGGAGCCACATATTGTTCAAACAGGCCCATTAATAATTGTTTTTCGCGTCGTTCTTGCAGTTTCTCCCAGTGATCGCGCAACTGAACCCCGAAGCCGGCTAGCAACATTGTCCCCACTGGCGCAGCAGCCGGCATCCAAATTTGAAAGCAGCTTAAAGCACAACAAGCAATGAGCAACCAAGCGAGTGGCAACCCAACAATCAGCGTCAGCCGGCCTACCACCCCTCTGTGTTCCCAGACATAACAGGTTCCCAGCCCAACTGCCAGCAATAACAACAAAATCAGCGTTTCGTCCAGCGGTTTTAATAATTTTGAGTTGAGCAAATTGTCAATTAAAGCAGCGTGGAGATAAACCCCAGATGTCGGAGAATTTTGATTAAAAGGGGATCTGATCGAATCAATCGCTGTTGCGGTGACACCTACTAATACCAGCTTGCCGGTAAAAGCACGAGAAGGCACTTTTCCTTCTGCTACATCGGCAAAAGAATAAGTGGTTAAAGATTGAGCTTTCCCCGGCCAATTTAACCAAACCGTTTGGCGCTTTTTACCGGCTATTGGCTGGGGTAGTTTAATTTTCGATAAGGAAGCTACTGTCTGCTGGTTGTACACCTCAAGCATTTTCACAGCCAGCGCCGGCTTATTCTTTGCGTATACTGCCGCGCGCCGGCTGATGCCATCCGGATCAGGGTTGTGCCAAATTTGACCGATGCCGGCTGCGTCTTTTCTGAATTCTGGTAGAGGTTTAAGCGGTTGCCCTTGGTCATCCCAAGCCGTCGAGAGCACTACATTGCCGGTGCGCGAGATTGCACTGGCAAATTCTTGATCTCCTTTACCTTTGTCAACAAATAAGAGGTCAAACCCGATCACCGCCGGCTTAGAGGGTTCCAGCGCTTGCAACAGTTGAGCGTAGCGATTGCGTGACAAGGGAAATCTTTCGTATTGGTTTAAAGTCGCATTATCAATCCCAATCACCACTATTTTGTCGTCCCAGCCGGCACTGGGCATCAATCCCAACTCTTGCATCTGAAACTTTGCGTTATAACCCAACTGTTCCAGTGGTTGCCACGCACCCATTTGCCACATTCCAATAGAAAGGCCGGCTGCCACCGCACCGGGAATAAACGTGTGAAGACTACCCACAGCCTGCCAGATTTTTTTGCCTTGAGACAGACCACTCCTCAGCCAACTTGAAGCGGATCGGCACGGGTTGCCTAGCCTCTTGACAGATATCTGTTTAGAGGCGAGATCGGAGCGATTGTTGGCTTTAGCAGAGTTTTGAGCTATCACACTTGTGCCCATTGAAATTACACCATCAGTGCGTGAAGTCCTTGCCTAGCCCAGATGTCCGATGTTGCAACGGTAAAGGTTTTGGCAGTGCGAGGACTTGCGTGCTACTCGCCTAGATTCGAGGCTCCCGATCTTCTCAGTGCTGGAAAGTGGCAGTGCTTAAATACTTACTTTCAGCTGTCTTTGTGGATGGTAGTTGCCCCTGACGAATCTAAAACCCCAACATCCACTTTTGTTGAATCAGTATTATGCACCCAGTGGCACCCTGAATTCAGTGGCGTGGCAATCTAGAGTAATCCCACCCTTATGTCTAGTTACGCATTCGATCAGGTTTTCTTACATCCCTCTAGTGGGTGAGCTTTCCTTTGCTTATATGCAGCGACTTACCGGCACAGCAAAACGCGCTCAGCCGGCAAAATATATCTTAAGAAAGACGACATAAATGAGTTTTATAACAAAGAAATTTTAAGTTTAGACGCTTCTGATCAGGGTTGTGAAGCAGCTTCTAATTCATAAACTTGCTCTTGCCCTAAAGGAGTGCGTACCACTAACCTCAGTGTCCGACTCGGTAATAGAGAAGTAAGCGTATCAAATTTACCGTCAACTCCAGTTTCGAGCGGCTGATCGTTAAGAAACACCAAGTTAAGCGGATCGACTTCACCACTGACTCGGACTTGTTTATTTAGGGTGGAAGGCAAAATTTTCACTTTGAGCTGTACATTCTCCCCTGTCCTTCTGGGGGGTGTTGGGGGTTTTCCTGGAACGACTAAAGAAGAAGTGCCGGCATTAAGGAGTACGCTTTGCTGTTGAGCGACGACTTCGACTGTACCGCTACGGATAGAAATGCCGGTTTTACCAGTCGGGCCAACCGCAACGCCATATTCTGTGCCGCGAGCACCGGCAACCCCGCCTTCCTCATCTTCATCGTCCCCTCTAAAAGCAATGTCAAAGCGGGAGTCGGGGTTAACAAAAGGTCGAAGTCGCGCTACTGACTGCCCTCGATTTGTGAACAGCCTGGTTATTTTCGCGCCATTGGGAAGAATATCTAAATTTTGGATTTGCAGATTTGTGAGTTCTGAAACACTCACTGTACCAATGCCATCATCCACAACCAAAGTAGCGCTAGAATTGCTGCCGGTGCTGAGGTTCTCGCCTTCTGCCAGCATATCCCCGACTCTAGCCGGTTGTCCTTGGTAAGTCACTTCGCCTTCAACTTGGCGAATTTGCACCCAACGTTCACCTTCTTTATTCGCCATTGGGGGGCGTTGTGCGACGCTAGAAGAGAAACTGACAAACCAACCACAGAGCACTAGCGAAAGTCCTGTGATCTGCGTGGGAGTGAGAAGTCGCTTCATAACACGCCAAAATGAGAGAAGGCAAAGCCCATGTATAGCCTACTCGGAGACAATAGAAGTTCCACTACTGCTTTGGTATGATTTTTCATTTGTTACACATTGACTTTTGCAAAACTGTTGCAGCTTGCCGGTCATGGCTACGTCCTTTCGCCGGCTGCTTGCTAGCTTTACTGATTATTCTCGGCAGCGGCTTGTGGGTGGGAACACCGGCAGCTCAGGCTGGGATTAATGATGACCGATTTGATGGCAATATCTACGCCCTGTATGGCGGTAATGGCTCTTTAGTGCCCCCGAAGGTTAAGCTGGCAGATTCCCTGAAGCAAGGCAAGCCGGCACTGCTGGTATTTTTTGTCGATGACAGCAGCGATTGCAAACAATTTGCGCCGGTCGTATCGGGACTTCAATCTTTCTACGGGCGAAGTACAGATTTTCTCCCCTTGAATGTGGATGCGTTGCCGGTGAAATCTACCTATGACAAGACAGAACCGGGTTATTACTACCACGGGGTCGTTCCAGAAACGGTTTTAATTGACCAGTCTGGCAAAGTCGTTTTAGATGCCAAAGGACAAGTGGCATTTGAGAAAGTAGACGATGCTTTCCGGGAGGTGTTTGATTTGGTGCCGCGTGAAAAATCTGTTGAGCTGATGAAGCGCCGCTCGTTTAACGAGTATAGCTCTGAGGTGAGTAAGTAAGCGCGAAAACTGATTAATTAGAGAGAATTGAGAACTGTGAAAATTTTCAACACTCAATTCTCTCCCCCTCTTCTGTTGTAGAGGTTAAACTATGGGAAACTGCGACCTAATAGGGTTCAGATGAGCAAGGTTTACAGCACACAAGAGCTAATCAACATCTTGGCTGATGAGCGCCGCGCCTGTCTCAATGGCCAGCGTTTAAACCTGGCTGCGAAAACTTCTGGGGTTAATCCGTTAATCGATAAGTTTCTGAAACCGGATGGGGTGCAAAAGTTCACCGCCTATCAAGACTTTAAAGCCACTGTCCACCGCTACCAGAGGGAACACCGCATCTCAGGCATTGTCTGGCGCTATCTCACGGTTAAGGGCAAGACTTTATCTTATCCGGAAGTAGACGACCAATTGATTGCGCTGGCAAGCGATGTGGAAGTGCTGAAGGCGGCGAAGCATTCAATTTTAACCTTCTGGCGGGAAGTGACAGATGGGATGGATTTATATCTAAGTGTGAACGCCGGCAAAGATCACGGGCAGATTCAGTCGGCTGATGTGGAAACGCTGGCGCAGCGGACAGAATGGGCCGGTCTGTGTAAGTGGGAAAACAGTAACTTTTTAGAAATTATCTTGCAGCTAGGGTGGGGACAGCCAGAGGAAGCTTCTTACCGGCGGGGATGGCCGGTTTCTGGCAGTGAGTGTATCCATGCCGTGAATCCCGGTAGCCGGCCTATTTGCTAAACGAGTCAGTTGCTTTTCCCAATTAAGGCTGCAATAGCGGCAAGAAAGCACTGGCAAAGATCGCAGCCTGTGTGCGATCTCGCAAACTCAACTGACTCAAAATACTGGTGATATGATTTTTGACGGTTCGCTCTGCAATATAAAGCGTTTCCGCAATTTCGCGATTACTCGCTCCTGCAACAATTAAACAGATTACTTCACGCTCTCGCACCGTCAACCCCGCTAATGCCGGTGGCAGACAGGTTGGTTGTAGTGGAATTGACGGTGGTGGAGGGGAGATTGCTTTTTCTAACAATCCGGGGCCCATTTGGGTATAGCCTTTATGAACGGCTCGAATTGCCTCTGCCAAGTCGTCGGAATCAGTGTCTTTGAGCAGATAGCCTCTAGCACCTAATCGCATTGCCTGCGAGACATAATCATCATTATCAAACGTCGTGAGAACCAACACTTTTGTTTTGCTAAATTGCCGGCAAATCAACTGTGTCGCGGCAACACCATCCATCACCGGCATCCGGACATCCATTAAAACCACATCAGGTTGTAGCGTTTCAACTTGTGCAATCGCCTGTTCTCCGTTTTCCGCTTCGCCGGCAACTTCTAAATCGGGTTTGGCTTCTAATAAACTCTTCAAACCTTGACGAATAATCATCTGATCGTCAACTAACAATAGGCGTATTTTGGCATCTGTCATAGGGCTAATTTAGGTAATGGAATCGATACAGTAATTCGGCAGCCTTTTTTCGGTTGGCTTGCTAAGAAAAACTGTCCGCCTAAAGCCGCCGTTCGTTCCCGCATTCCCTGAAGTCCAAAGCCGGTTGTATTTTGTTCGGGTTTGAAACCTCGTCCATTATCGTCAATCTGGAGATGAATCACCCCAGCGATCTCCTGAATGTGAATTGTGATAGCTGTGGAATTGCTATGCTTACAAATGTTGGTGAGCGACTCCTGAACAATACGGTAAAGTGTTGTGCTGATTTCGTTAGGAATTGCTTGAGGTAAGTAAATTTGACTCTGAGGAACAATGCCGGTTGTCTTTTGAAACTCGCTGACTGCTTTGAGAAGTGCCGCTTCTAGGGATTGCCCCTGCAAGACATCAGTGCGAAGTGTAGAAACTGACCGTCGCACCTCTTGCAATGCCGTCGAACCTAACTGTTTGGCTTCCCGCAAAAATGAAGCTGTCTTCTCAGCGCCTGCCGGCAAAAATACTAAGGCATTTTCTAACTGAATACTTTGGGCAATTAAGGCGTGTCCTAAAGCATCATGAATTTCCCGAGCAATGCGATTGCGCTCTTGCAGCGTTGCCTGATCTTCTATTCGTAAAGCATACTGACGTAATTGGGCATTTGCCAGCAGTATTTTCTCACGGCTTTGACGTTCGGCAAGCAAAGCATTTACTAATAGCAAGATAAATAAAAGCGTCAGACCAAAAGAGACTGCGGTATTGAGCTTGAGGGTAAGAATCGTATTAGCAATGTAGTCTGGCATCGGGCCGTGTTTCATCGAACGCACTGCCGGCACTCGTAGAAACAACGTTAGGAGGAAGGCGGTAAACACCAGTCCTGCGACAATTAAACGCCCAACTTGCTGAAAAATCAAACAACTGCGAATCGCAATAATTAAGCCCAGCAGCGGGAAAAAGCCGGTTCGGCTATCTAGCAGGAAAGTTAAAAACAGTAGTCCAAATTCCAAGCCTGTATAAAGCACTTTGTCACGGGTTTTCTCTGTTGGCAGCTTTAAACCCATTAAACCAAAGCAAATTAAAGTGAGAATTGATAACGATAGAGTCGTCTCATTTATTCCAAACCGGCTTGGTCGAATCTGTCCTAGCAGTGTAATGCCCAGCAGAATCCATTCCAGATAAAGCATGAGGCGAAACGAATGTTTGAAAAAGGGTGATTGACGGTGCATGGTAGGCAAGGAAAGATAATTTTAGCTCTCCGCGACGAAAGAGAGCAGGAATGAGCTTTGCAATAATTATTCAGTTTAAATGTATTTCATACAGAACAGAATTTGTCAAAATTTTACTTTTCTGCTTGAAAAAAGGCACCTAGTAACCAAAATCCAAAAGCAATTAGGACTTTGGTACTACATCAAATTAGGAAATTTGACCCATGCAGAAGAGAGCCGGTGATGACTAAGATGTGAATAACAAACACGCGAATCGTTTGTTCGTTCAATCTCTGAGGACTTCTATGAAATCTAATTTCACTCTGACCTTAAAAAACCGGCTTTCCCCAGTTAAACTCTTGCCTCTATTGATGGCTACGGCTTCTCTGACGCTATCTGCTAGTGTGATTCCGGCAGCCTTTGCTCAATCGACTACACCGGATGCGCCGGCACAACAGCAGCGGCGGGAAGGCAAGAACAGGCTGAACTTGACGGAAGAACAAAAGGAACAGATGAAGCTCATCAAGCAAGCTGAGCGGGAGCAGATGAACAACATCCTGACAGATGAACAAAAAGCTCGTCTAGAAGCAGCTAAAGGCAATCGGGAAAATATGCGTCAGGTTTTTGAGTCGCTGAATCTCACCTCAGAACAACAAGCGCAAATTCAGGAACTGCGTCGCGAATCAATAGAGAAGATGAAATCAATTCTGACTGCTGAACAGCTTCAGCAAATGGAGCAATATCGTCAATCCCGCCCAGAAGGAAATCAACAGCGGTAGTTAAGGGATTGCAGGGGGCGTGAGTCACGCCCCTGACGATTTGCAAATCGTGAGATGCCCCTAGTAAAAGATGTCTGGAGTTTAGAGCGGGTGCATCTCAGATTTGCCAAAATATTTAGAGTCGCAGCATCTTGCTTCCTAAGATTAAGACAAGCGGGCAAGGTGCCGGCATGACAAGTTTACAAAAATGGGATGTTCCCTTTAAAGTGCCGGGTGTAATTGACACAGTAATAAACCAAACCATTGATTCGAGTCAGTCCAAATTTGCACCGGCTCTAATCCTCTGGCTTTGAGATACTGTTGCATGACATCTAAATCAAACTTCCGAGAAATTTCTGTCATAATTGTCTCGCCGGCTTCAAATTCGACGGTTAAATCAAGGGCGCGTAAGTAAACACGTTGCTCGCTTAAACTTCGCAAGTGCATCTCTATTTGATGTTGGTCTTCATTATAAAAAGCCCAGTGTTCAAATTGTGCGAGATCGAAATTTCCCTTAAACCGCCGGTTTAAATGGCGCAGCATATTCAAATTAAACTCAGCCGTGACTCCTTGAGAATCGCTATAAGCCGGCTCCAAAACTTCTTTAGATTTGTGTAAATCAATCCCTAAAAGAAAATATTCTCCCGCTTGCAATGCGCCAGTAATTTGAGAGAAAAAGATATCACATTCACCAGAGTTCAAATTACCGAGTGAGCTGCCAAGGAAAGAAATCATCCGGTTTGGCAAACGTGCCGGGGTCAGCTTTTGCAATGCCTGCTCATAAGTCGCAACTAATCCGTGAACTTGCAATGAAGGATAATCTTTCAGCAAATCACGGGCGCTGCTTTCCAAGATACCCCCACTCACGTCAATCGGTAAATAGCGCAGCGGATAACCCTGCTGGTTGTAGGCATCTAACAAAATACGGGTTTTTGTGGAACTGCCGCTGCCGAGTTCCACAATTTCGCATGCGTCTGTTAATTGAGCAATAGAGCCGGCACACCGACGCAGAATCGCCGCCTCAGTTCGGGTTAAATAATAATCTGGCAGATCGCAAATTTGCTCAAATAACTCAGATCCCCGGTCATCATAAAAATAGCGTGGCGGCAGAGATTTGGGAATCTGCGTTAAACCGCTGATCACATCACTGCCGCCTGCTTGTTCTTCTGCTGAAGCTTGGATCGGGCTAATTAATCGCTCTAGATGCAATCGCTCTTCCAGGGTAAATGGTTGGCTAGTCGCACTGGAGAAGGCATCCGCCATGTCTGACTGTCTTGAAAATTTCATCACACTTTATATCTCAGAAGCACCAACGGGTGACATATCCAGCCTTTCCGCTCACCCTCATTCCAGGGAGCCACCCGTAAGCTATTGTCGCACGCACCTGACTCTGGCTAAATCTGCCTGAAGTTAAGGGGTTGATGTTGTACCGGCATAACTGCTTTAAGTGTGCAAATTAACACTACTGGCACAGCGAAAACCGGCTAAGATTTGACGCACGCCGGGATAATACCAATTGCGAAAGCTACATCGCATCGCCCAGGGACGCGTCGCCCAACTTCCACCTTTAAGCACCCGATGCTCACCGTCGAAATAAGCTTGGGAATATCCGGCATAGGGATATAATTTAAACCCCTCATACCCGTGGAACCAGGTTGCTGTCCACTCCCAAACGTTGCCCAGCATATCGTAGCAGCCATAAGCGCTGACGCCAGCTGGGTAAGCATCCACCGGCATTGTGCGATTTTGAATAGGCGCATCTTCTTGCGTCCTATCTTTTACCAACTGGTGATTGCATCGTCTGGCGTTGGGTTCTGTTTCTCCCCAAGGATAGGTGCGTCGGCTGATTGTTTCCCCATTCCAACCGGCTGCTTTTTCCCATTCCGATTCTGTGGGTAGTCGTTTGCCGGCAAATTTTGCATAAGCTTCGGCTTCGTACCAACTCACGCCGCAGACTGGGTGATTGTCATAGGTGAGATCGTCTAACCAATACAGAGGTTGTGTGACGGGATTTGCTTGCAACCATTCCCAGCCGGCACTTGACCAATATGCAGAATTTTGATAACCATCGGCTGCCATAAATTGCCGGTATTGTCGGCAAGTGACGGGATAGCGATCAATCCAGTAGGTTTCAAGATAACGCCGGTGAAGGGGTTTTTCATTGTCCATTGCGTCGGCAGAATCGTTCCCCTGTTCAAATTCGCCGACGGGAATTTGAATCATCTGTGAAGGGGGATGGAGACTTTTAGCTGAGGTTCGGGGATTGGGGGCTTTTTGTAATTCTGTGCCGGCGCTTGCGGCTGCTAGCTGCAACACAAAGGCAATGGTTTCACAATGTTGGCTTTCGTGCTGGATAATGAAGCGCCAGAGACGTTCTTGTTTTTCAAGGGGTGCGGTTTCGAGGTAGGTGAGGACTTTTTCTCGAACGGCATTGAGGTATTGACGCACTTCTGGCAGGTTTGGCAGTTGCACCCGTTTGGCTTTGGGTAAGCCGTCTGCGGCAAATAGTTGATGATATTCAGGAAACGCCGGGGGTAAGCCGGCGCTGCGCTGTAGCAACCACAAGGCTTCCGTATAGGCAATGTGTCCTAAGTGCCAGCCGACGGGACTGAACTCAGGATGCGCTTGCCGGCGGAATGTAGCATCATCCATTCCTTCAAAGAGTTGCAAGGTGCCGATGCGACACTGTTGCAAAGCGTCGCGGATGGTGTCTCTACAGTTGATCGATGTTGATATCAAGGTTCTCTCCCACAGTCAAAATGCTATTTTCTGGAAATCGGTTCCAGTTGCCGCCGGCAAACATGGGTTCCGAGGCAATAATTACAGCATCTGGGAAAGTTGGATCGTCCCGCAACCAGTAAAGGGAAGGTGCCGGTGATTTTGTGGAAAATCGGCTGGCAACCAGTTGGTGTTTGTCGCTGACGATGATATTGAGTGAGGCATCCGTTTCATGGGATGTTGCCAAATCAGACACCGTGAGCAATGTCGTTTGCAAGGCATCTTTTAAGGAAAGATCGGGATCAACACTTAATTCGTGATTGAACAGGGCGAAAATATGTTCTGAATCAGTGGTGCCTTCAATCGCTTGGTAGGCGGTATCATTGAGGCGATCTCGAATTGGCCGGTAAAGCGTCTTCCGAAAGTTTTTAATGAAACCGTTGTGCGTGAATAAGATTCGCTGATTCCGAAAAGGCTGGCAATTGCTTAAATCCACCGATTGCCCTGTTGTCGCGCTGCGAACGTTGGCGAGAATGCATCCTGACTCGATATAGCGACTGAGGTTTTCGAGGTTAATATCACCCCAAATGGGCAGGGTGTTTTTGTACACAAAAGCATCAGTGTCCCGTTGCGCGTGATGCCAACCAACGCCAAAGCCGTCTGCACTGACGACTCCAGAGGTCATTTCACGGGGTTGGTAGCTTTGAACAATCAGCGAGTGTTCGGGTTTGCTCAGGACATAGTCTAGTAGAATGGGCGGGCCAAAATAGCCAAGGATACGGCACATGAGTAAACCGCGAACGCTCCGAAGTGTTTAACAATACTTAATATTGTAGAAGCGCAATCGTTGAATGTGCCACTGTAGAAGCAATATCGATCTAAATGCCGGTGCCGAACTCAGGGGTAAGGGTAATGTCTAATGCAATTAGGGTAATTTTCCCCTATTTATATCAGGGGACTTGGGTGTTTGATGATCAGCAAGTTGGACTTGTTCGCGAGCCTTTTGTTAGCGGGATTCCGGAGATGATTAACACGCTGGTTCAAGATATTCCTGATGCGAACAAGGGGTTTAAGCTGTTGTTTTCTCAAACTCCTTTTCCGGGCTACCAGGTAGAAATGACTTGGCTAAGAGACGAGTATGGAGGCAATTGGTATCGCTGGCCGGCACAAAATTTAGACGGATGGTTGTGTCCGGCCTTGTTTAAGTATTTTAATCAAGCACCCCAGAAAATTTATTGCAAGGCTGAAAAACTTTCTCCTTAATTCTTGAGGGGAAAACTGACAACTATTAAGCAGTTGTTCGCAAAAGTTTGAGAATTTGCCGGGATTAGGGGAAATGATCCGGGTGAACGGTTTGCTCTGTCAATTGCCGGTTATAATCAACCCACTTGTTTGCTAAGCGGTGTCAGCATTGCGCTATGGAAAAAAGTTAAGGTGCCGGTGGGCGCAAATCGTTCTGACTCATCTGAATTTTAATAGATTTCACCAAAATTGTTGAGATAAATTGTTATATTAAGGGATTAAAATCCCCGAAAAGCTGATTTTCTTGAAAAAACCTGATTATTTATAAAATATTCCTGATGTAATTTTGGTAATTTGTACTATAATTTAAAAGACAGACCTCCTAAGGGAGCTGGTTATATGAGTATTGTTACTGACTTGAACAGTCCGCACGTGGAAAATCTTCAGCAACAGGTGAAGAGAGACAACCCAGAACTGACAATCTATCCTGAGGATTACAGCCTTCTGACTGATCTCTACCAGCTGACGATGGCGGCTTGCTATACCGGCGAAGGTTTAGATCAGCGGCAAGCCAGTTTTGAGCTGTTTGCCCGCAAGTTGCCGGCAGGCTATGGCTATTTAATTGCGATGGGGTTAGCGCAGGCGTTGGACTACCTAGAGCAATTTCGCTTTACGCCAGAGCAAATTGCAGCACTACAGGCAACGGGAATTTTTACTGACGCCCCTGAGCGATTTTGGTCTTTGCTGGAGGAGGGACGTTTCACCGGCGATGTTTGGGCGGTGCAGGAGGGAACGGCTATTTTTCCCAATGAGCCGTTGTTACGGGTGGAAGCGCCGCTTTGGCAGGCGCAACTGGTGGAAACTTATCTGCTGAACACCTTAAATTACCAAACCTTAATCGCAACGCGGGCTGCCCGTCTGCGGGATGTTGCCGGCCCTCAAGCGACGTTAATGGAATTTGGGACGCGGCGAGCTTTTGGTCCCCAAGCGTCTCTGTGGGCGGCACGAGCAGCATTGGCGGCAGGTTTGGATGCCACCTCTAATGTTTTGGCGGCGCTGAAGTTGGGACGCAAACCCGCCGGCACGATGGCACACGCGTTAGTTATGGCGCTGTCGGCAACTTCTGGCAGTGAGGGGCAGGCATTTACCGCGTTTCACCACTATTTCCCCGGTGCACCACTATTAATCGATACCTACGATACGATTGCTGCGGCGCAAGAATTAGCCCACCGGCTGCAAGCGGGAGACATGGAGTTGCGCGGGGTACGGCTGGATTCTGGGGATTTAGTTAAGCTATCTCAGGAGGTTCGGGCGATCTTGCCTGGGGTTCCCATCTTTGCTAGCGGGGATTTGGATGAGTGGGAAATTGGGCGGTTGCAAGCTGCCGGCGCGAAAATTGACGGTTACGGGTTGGGAACGCGACTGGTAACGGGGACGCCGGTGAATGGGGTTTACAAATTGGTGGAAATTGATGGGGTGCCCGTGATGAAAAAATCTCCAGATAAGGGGACTTATCCGGGGCGCAAGCAGATATTTCGCCGGCTGGAAGGGGGGCAAGTTCACGGAGATATTTTGGGATTGGTGACGGAGGGGGAAACTGAAAAAGAACTGCAATCCAAAATTGAATTGTTGCAACTGGTTATGAAGCAGGGTAAACGGATGCTGCCGGCAGAACCGCTGGAAGCGATCGCGCAGCGCACGGCTGCTTCGGTTGCGAGTTTGCCGTCTGAGGCACGCCGGTTGCATGATCCGGTTGGAGTGCCGGTGGAACTTTCTGCCGAGTTGCAAATGCTTACGCAACAAACGAGAAATTCGTAGTTGTTTTGTGTGGGCTTTGAGAAGAGGGATTTTTGAAGATATTAAACCACAGATGCACACAGATAAACACAGATGATAGCGCAGCGTGCCGTTAGGCATATAGGGATGATTTATCTAGTTTTGCAAAGATGATAATGATTGGGAGGATGGGTTAAGCGAGAGTTCTACTGATTGAATCTTTGTTGTTTTAAGTTGAATTTGAAATGGTTAAGATTGCTTTATTTGGTACAAGTGCAGATCCGCCAACAATTGGCCACCAAAAGATTCTCAGTTGGTTGTCTCAACAGTTTGATGAAGTGGCAGTTTGGGCATCTGATAATCCGTTTAAATCTCATCAAACTCCGCTGGAGCATCGAGAGAGAATGTTGCGGTTATTGATTGAGGATATTTCGCCGCGCCGGTATAACATTGCTGTTCATCCAGAACTTAGTAGCCCTAGAACTCTCACAACAGTAGAACGCGCTCGCTGTTTATGGCAAAATGCGGATTTTACTTTGGTAATTGGTTCGGATTTGGTGAATCAATTGCCGCGCTGGTATTGTGTTGATGAGTTGCTGCAACAAGTTAAATTATTGGTGGTGCCACGCTCGTCTTATACGTTAGAAGAGCGGGATTTAGAACCGCTGAAACAGATGGGCGCACAAGTGGCAATTGCGGATTTAACCGCGCCGGCTGTCTCTTCTACCGCGTATCGTGAGAGAGGGGAAACAGAGGCATTAACGCCGCCGGTTGAGGCTTATATCCATCAAGAGCATTTGTATGTATGCCAAGATGCGCTTAGGTCGAATTTAAAAAATTAGCAATATTCAGGGTAAGTAAGGCATTTGAAACAGTTTGAATGTGACATTCCCCTAACAAACAGGGCAGTGCCGGTGGAAAAACAAGGGCGAACACACAGTTCACTAGCAGACTTCAAAGTTGGGGTCGATAATGTTATTTTCTCGGTTGACACGGCACAAAACCGGCTGCTGGTGTTGTTAGTTATGCGGCAAGACGAACCGTTTTTTGGGCAATGGAGTTTGCCGGGAACACTGGTTCGTCAAGGAGAATCGCTTGAAGATGCTGCTTACCGAATTTTGGCTGAGAAAATTCGGGTGCAAAATTTGTATTTAGAGCAGTTATACACCTTTGGAGGGCCAGGACGCGATCCTAGAGAATCTCCGAACAGTTTTGGTGTGCGCTACCTTGCGGTTAGTTACTTTGCGCTAGTGCGGTTTGAGGAAGCTGAATTAATTGCGAATGGGGTTGCCGGCATTGCTTGGTATCCGCTTGATCGAGTGCCGCAACTTGCCTTTGATCACAATCAAATTTTGCAGTATGGCTACCGCCGGCTGCGAAATAAACTGGAGTATAGTCCTGTGGCTTTTGAAGTGTTGCCCGAAGTGTTTACTTTAAGCGACCTTTATCAACTTTATACGACAGTTTTGGGAGAAAATTTCTCAGATTACTCCAATTTCCGCACGCGTCTGCTAAAGTTGGGTTTTTTATACGATACGAAAGTTAAGGTTTCACGCGGTGCCGGTCGTCCAGCAACTTTATACCGATTTGATGCAGAGGCATTCGCCCAATTAAAAGATAAGCCCTTGGTTTTTATTTAAACGTGAATTTTGCAGTTAAAATGTGAATGAATTCATAAATATTTTGCATTAAAAAACATTTGTGAGGAACAACATGAAAATTGCAATTGCACAACTCAATCCCACAATCGGTGATTTAACCGGCAACGCTCAGCAGATTTTAGTCGCTGCAAGGAAGGCTGCTGAAAATAATGTTCGTCTACTGCTGACACCAGAGTTATCTTTATGCGGTTATCCACCACGAGATTTACTATTAGCACCGAGTTTTGTTGAAGAGATGTCACTTGTTTTGCAGCAGTTAGCGCAAGATTTGCCGGCATCCATCGCAGTGTTGGTAGGAACAGTTGATCGCAATTCACGAGTGAGTATGAGTGGCGGCAAGCCGTTATTTAATAGCATTGCTTTGCTAGAAAAAGGCGGGGTGCGGCAGATGTTTCACAAGCGTTTGTTGCCAACTTATGATGTTTTTGATGAGTATCGGTATTTTGAGCCAGGTGAGCAAGCAAACTTCTTTACTCTTACCCCTGATCCCGATTCAGGACTCAGCACTGAGAACTCAGGACTCAAAATTGGCGTCACAATTTGCGAAGATTTGTGGAACGATGAGGAATTTTGGGGTAAGCGTAGCTATGCTACAAATCCAATTGCTGATCTAGCTCAAATTGGTGTCGATTTGCTGATTAATTTATCGGCATCGCCTTACAGCGTGGGTAAGCACAAATTGCGAGAGTCAATGCTGCGACATACAGCGACACGCTTCAAGCAACCTATCATTTATACGAATCAAGTTGGGGGAAATGACGACTTAATTTTTGATGGTGGCAGTGTGGCGTTTAACCGTGCCGGTGAAGTCGTCTGTCGTGCCGGCGCGTTTGAAGTGGATTTCGTGCAAATAGAATTTGATGAAACTCAACGTGATCTTCTGCCGGCATCCATCGTTCAGCCACCAAAAAATGAAGATGAAGAAATCTTTTCAGCATTAGTTTTAGGCGTGCGAGATTATGCACATAAATGTGGATTTTCTAAGGTTGTCATTGGGTTAAGTGGCGGAATAGATTCGTCTTTGGTGGCAGCAATTGCGGTGGAAGCTTTAGGGAAAGAAAACGTCCTTGGTATTCTCATGCCATCTCCTTACAGTTCCGATCATTCTGTTACAGATGCACTGAAACTGGCAGAAAGTTTGGGCATTAAAACTCACACGTTGGCTATTGGTGAGTTGATGAAAGATTACGATAAAACCCTGGCTGACGTGTTTGCCGGCACGGCTTTTGGCACTGCCGAAGAAAACCTACAATCTCGAATTCGTGGAAACTTATTAATGGCTGTTTCTAACAAATTTGGTCATTTACTAATTTCCACCGGCAACAAATCAGAAATGGCCGTTGGTTACTGTACCCTTTACGGGGATATGAATGGCGGATTAGCTGCAATTGCCGACGTTCCCAAAACACGGGTTTATTCTATCTGCCGGTGGCTTAATAATAGCCGGAAAGCTGGGGATGACGGGAACGGTGGAACAAAAGAAATCATTCCAGAAAATGTAATTGTGAAGCCACCGAGCGCTGAACTAAAACCTGGTCAAGTCGATCAAGATTCATTGCCAGATTATGATACGTTGGATGATATTTTGCATCGATTTATCCACAATCATGAATCGCCGGCTGATATTGTTGCGGCGGGACATGATCGCACTGTGGTTGAGCGCGTGGTGAAGCTAGTAAATATTGCGGAATTTAAGCGCCGGCAAGCGCCTCCGGGATTAAAAGTGACAGATCGTGCTTTTGGTACGGGTTGGCGAATGCCAATTGCCAGCAAACGCAGTGCTTTAACAGCACAGTTGCATAAACCAGCATCGGTTTCTTCTTGAGAACTTACATCAGATAATTGAGATTTTTAGGAATAAAAGTAAAGCCGGTTGATGGTGCCGGCTTATTTTTTTGCAAGCGCTTTTTTGAGAAAGTTCAACCTTGCAAGGAATACGCCACGATTGACAAGGGCGATTGTACGCGTCTAACAGCCCAGTGCTAGGGTAAAGAGGGGATGCTGTTAGCAAAGCGATTGGTCGCAGCAACGAGGCATTGAGTACCAAAGTTCATGCACTGGTGGACGCTTTGGGCAACCCTATAGGGTTCCATTTGACTCATGGACAAGCGTGTGACCTGGGATGGAGCGGATGCTCTTGCTTGAGGAAGTGGCTGCCGATAAGCTCTTGGCTGGCAAGGGATACGATGCGGATTATCTAGCTGCTGCTGTTTTCTGGCTTAATTGATAACACACCCTAGTAAATTAGCATTTTGAGTCCCTATTTAACTTTAAAATAACATCTAAAAATTTTAATAAAAAACAGCAAAAGGAGCGCGAATGCAGGGAAGCCCCATGCTGTTCACGCTCCTTGTTTATTAGGCTACAGAGCTAGCTCAGTTAAGGCTAGACTCTATGATTCACTAAGACTCTAAAACTTGGCGAATACGCCGTTCTAAACGTTCGAGATCCAGTCCTCCCTCGTCACGGCTGATCCGCCGTACAGTTGCGTTGACATTACTCAAATCTACTAGCAAATCTTGGAGGATATCTTGTTGCTGACGCGATTGAGTAACTTCACGCGGTTCTTGCACTAAATCGCGCACAATTGTGTCTTCAGCACGCGCAGCGACAAGGGGATTTGTTTGCCCTTCTACATGAACAAAAGTTCGTCGCCCTGGACCCCGATCTTCCTCAACCGGCACCAGCGCTGTGACTTGATCAGAGCGCACATATTTGCCGAATCCGAGATGAACTAACACGGAAGATTGGATTTTCATAATCGCAAAGCAATGGGTTTGTGACTTATTTCTATTTTAGCTTATAAACAAAGGCTTTGCGGCTATAGAAGGGCGGATTTTGCGGTATAAATTATAGGGTTATCTCCTAAGATTTTAACCCTGATTTTTGATGGTTTCTCTAGTAGATAATTACAGGCAATATCTCAGTAAAATAGTTAACCAAACCTGCCTCTAATTTTTACGCTATAAAGTAGTCTCCAAAAAAAAGCTTACCTAAATTCTAAAATATGTTGAGCAGTAACAGCCGGCTTTTCTAAGTGTGGAGCGTGACCGCAGTTAGAAACCCAAAGGAGCTGTGAATTCTTGATATTTTGCTTAAACTTCTTGGCATCCTCGGTTCCTAAGTCCTTATCAAGTTCTCCCCATAAGATTCGCGTTGGGGTATTGAGGAGGGGAATTTTATCCTCTAAGTCACCGTAACTTCCACTTTTGGTAAAGTCGCTCAACGCTTCATACCAACCAGGCATTTCCATGTGCGAGCAAACGCATCTTAAAGCCTCAATTGAATCGGAATTCCAACCGCTGAGGCTGCCAAGTGTCAACGCTTGGAGTTTTCGCTGCCGCCAAAATTCAACCGCTAGATAGTCAAAAGGGGGAAATAAAAATTTTCCGATAGATAACCAACTTGAGTAACCGAGGCTATTAATTAAAACTAGCTTTTTTACCGCTTGTGGGTAGGTAAGAGCGAAATCAATTGCTGCCGCACCTCCCATTGAAGCTCCTATTAAAATCACGGGTTGATCAATTAAGCTTTTCCAGCAACAATAAAGATGGGTTTTAAGGGTTGACGGGGTAAAGGAAAGCCCTGATGGTCGTTCTGTAAAGCCAAATCCCAATAAATCAAAAAGCCAAGTTTCGTTGTGGGTAGCTAGCAGGGGAAGAAGCCGGGAAAACTCTAGCATGGAACTATCGAAACCATGCAGCAAGACGAGGGGAGTTTCCCCACTTCCTTGACGCACGCAGGCAGTGGCAATGGGTTGGGAATGCAGGGGTGTAAAAATGGGGATTTGCTGAATTTTCTCAGCGAGAGAAATTGAGGTAGATTCTCTTAAATCGTTGACTGCCGGCGGCAGAAAGCTAGCAAATTTACGTGCTGACATATTGCATCCTGAAAGTTACCTGAGTGACGATTGTTTTATTTATTCTCAGGATCTAAATTATCTAGGCGCTCACGTAAATTATCTAACTCTTGCCGAGAGCGCTCTAGTTGAGCTGCCGGCACGGCTAAATCTTCTTTCGTTACGCCTTCTGAGCGAGAACTTTCTATCAGTTGACGAATTTGATCTAAGCAGGCACTCATCCCCGCCGCAAATTCATACCGGCTTACAGGTTGATCGCCGCGAAACGTATCATCGGGATAGCCGGCAAAGCAACCGTAAGTCATACTTTTTTGTGGCGCTGCTTGCTCTATCTGTTGCGGTTGTTGTGCGATAGCTGCCGGCGCTACTATCAATGTCATTCCTAAAATAACTGTAGCGGAATGAAAAAGAGTTTTAAAAAAGTTTAACATCGGTTTTCACCTCTTAAAAAAATTAAGTTGTTTTCCAATAAGTCGGCGTTTGTCTAGATAAAAGTTGAGAAAAAAGAAAGCAGACTCTATCCATAGTCTGACACATTAAAACCCACGACTGCTCACCCCTGATATCTACGCCTGCGGGTGGGTGAAGTGACGCTTGTATCGGTGTTAATGTTTCCTACTGAAAAGCCATGATCAATTTTTATTATGAAATCCCAAAAGGAAATTTGGCGCGTCATCCTCGCTATAGCAATGGTAGTAGTCGGAGTGCTGCATTTTGCCGTACCCGTTCCATTTGTGAGAATCATGCCACCGCAACTTCCCTACCCGCTAGAATTAGTCTATATCAGCGGCTTTTTTGAAATTCTGGGTGGGATCGGGCTATTAGTACCGCCGGTGAGCCGTGCGGCAGCTTGGGGACTTATCGCGCTTTTTATCGCTGTGTTTCCAGCGAACATCAACCAGGCTGTCAATAGTATTCCAATTGAAGGAATTCCTCACATTCCCATCCTCTATTGGATAAGGCTACCTTTCCAAGCAGTTTTTATTGCTTGGGCTTGGTTATATACCCAGCCGAATGAGGAAAATCAGCAAACTTCAATTATTGCTAATCTACATAAGTTTAGTAAAGAGTAGAATTCTGAAAATTAAGTTTTTTGTTGCAAGACCGCACATGAATTCAGATTGTGGCTAAGTGACAGAAAGTTGGAAGCAAAAGAGCTTAGGATAACTGATTTTAGAAAAGTGAAAGTAACCCAGGACGGGAAATGCCGGTTAATCAAGTTCTTCCTCTTCCCTTTGCCATTTTTCTAATAGTTCAAAAGGATTAAACCCACGATATTGTAGATAATTCCATAACTTTGATTTAGTTTTTGGATCGAGCCGGCGAAAAGTATCGATACTGTACTTTCGCATCACTTTAGCTTTTAATCCAGCCAACTGATCTGTTTCCCCATCCTCCATTTGTTCAAGGTGTTCGCTCCACGCTTGTTCAAACAAATCCACAGAAATTCCTTTTTCCATGCATTTGCGCCTCATTACAGATTTGCCATATTTTTTTGTATAAGAGGAAATCAGGCTAGCGGCTAACTTTGAATCGGACTGAGCATCCATTTCTTGAAGGTAATTAATCGCTTCTAACACTTCGCTTTCCTCAAAGCCCTTCTCCTGTCCTTTTTTGCGTAGTTGGGCAGCGCTATAGTCGCGGCGAGACAAAATGTTATAGAAATAATCAAGACAACTGCTCATGAAGACAATAACCTGCTTAAATAATGAAAATGCTCGCCATTAAATTATAAAACAAATTTAAAAGCTGAATGAATTAAAGAAAGCTACCATCTAGTCCCAGTAGGCCAGAATCGATTTATTAGTAAACTTATTGAATATTGTCTATAATAGTTAGGAATAAAAGGTTTACTAACAGTCTTGCATATCTAACCTTAAACGCGGTTACACGCTACCGTAACCAATCATGCCGGTGAATAACAAAGAGCAACTGTTCGATCTGTGGGCACCTTCCTACGATTCGCTTTTCCCCTCTGTCATTTATCAAGCAATTCACCAAAGGTTGCTTGAATATGTTGATTTACCTCCTCAAGCGAATGTTTTAGATCTTGGTTGTGGAACAGGCCGGCTACTTTCAAGATTGGCCGCTACTTTTCCAGATTTGCGCGGCATCGGCTTAGATTTATCTGCTCAAATGATCCGTCAAGCGCGTAGCCGCAACCATCACCGACCTCGTCTTATTTACCTGCAAGGTAACGCCCTCGCCCTTCCGTTTGCAGACGGTCAGTTTAATGCTGTTTTCAACACCCTAAGTTTTTTGCACTACCCATCCCCTGAACAAGTATTTGCAGAAGTCAGCCGGGTATTGCAAAAAGGTGGACAGTTTTACTTAGTTGATATCACCACAAACCAGCAATCCCAGCCTCAGTATTTAGGGGTTTCCTCCGGCGGTATCCGGCTTTACAGCCCGCAATCTCGTGAGCAATTAGGGATTGAGGCTGGGTTTAACTATGTGGGTCATTACTATTTGTTAGGGCCGGTTTTGTTAACCATTTTTTCTCAACCCTCTTGAGCCTTAAAGAGTAATTAGGATGACTCACGAGAATCACCGGCAATCAAGACAGCGAATAAACTCCAAAAGGTTCGGAGAAATGCGGCACCCACGACAAAGAGCATTAAACTAGCCAATGCTGCAAAGGGAGCGGTAATCAAGAGAAGTAACCAAGCGAACAGTACAATGCTTAAAATTGACTTTTTCATCGTCAATGCTTCTCAGTCAGTTTAATAATCCTTTGAATATATTTTACTAATTCGTCTTAGGGAAATGTGTATGCCGGGGTGTAGAGATTTTCACCCCCAGCGATCATATCTCTGTCTTTAGAAATCCTCTAACTTTCTGCGGGCACGATATTTTAAATGTTTCGCTCCCCAATAATTTGTACAAATACTGTTCGATTTAAATGGCCATCTAAATCGAAAAATCATACACATTGCCAAGTGACTAAAGCCAATTTATCCTCAGCAAACGAACTATTGACGGGGTTGTCACTCCGTCAGAGCTTAGCCTTAACCCAACATAATATTAGATGACAGTAGAGGCGATTTGTCTAACTATACTTGGACAAAATCATTGACAGTGATCAAGCCGGCAACCGCTCCATTTAAAGAGGCTAACAATTCATCACCGGCAAGAATTAAAGTGGCATTATTACCGGCAGTAATCGTAAGATTCTCGAACGTTAAACCGGCACTTAAACCCAGCAAATCTTCACCATCCGTGAAATCGGTAATCGTATCACTGCCGGCACCGACTTTCAGGACAAAGAGATCACTGCCGGCACCACCGATTAA
>NZ_JACJOU010000013.1:300000-381725 GCF_014695725.1 Microcoleus sp. FACHB-672
TCAATTTCTTGCTGTTTTTCTTGAATTTCCGGCACTGGGTTGGGATAGTTCTGCTGATAAAGTTCTACCAATTCGAGTAAGTCTTTTGTGTACTGACGGACGTGGGTGAGATTGCCGTAAATAAAGTTAACGGGATTATTAATTTCGTGGGCAACACCGGCAACCATTTGCCCCAGAGACGACATTTTTTCGGTTTGAACAAGCTGGGCTTGAGTTTGCTGCAAATTGTCTAAAGCTTGTTGCAACTGCTGTGCTTGTTCTCTAAATCGAGCTTCTGACTGCCGCAGTGCTTCTTCTGCACGCAAACGTGCGGTAATATCACGCAGCAAGACTAGAAAAGCGATTTCTCCTTCCCATTCAGTTTCAACCACTCGCATTTCTGCAACAGCTTTATCGCCATTGAGGGGGGTAATATCAACTTGTGTTTGCACGATTCGTGTATCTGCGGTGCCGGCTGCCCCTCCACCCGGCATAATTGTTGTATCAATCTCACAAGCCGGTTTCTCTACAACAAACGAGCCGAACAGTGATCGACCAACCAAATCTTCTACCTTGCAGTTAAAAAGACATTCGGTTGCTGGGTTGGCAAAATTTACCAGTCCCAAAGAGTTAACGATGATAATGCTATCTGCGTTTTTGTTAATTACATTGCGAAAACGAGCCTCTAGCAGTTGCAACTGGTGCTGATGCTGTCGCAGATCCTGTTGTACATGGTGCCAGTTAAGCGCTTGCCTAATCGTATTGAGTAAACCGCTAGCCTCTTTCACTTGGTGAGTTCCTGTAGCTTCCCTTCTAAATGTAAGGTGTTTGCCCTGGGTTTGCTCACTTGTGCTAACACTTATAAATCTGTGGCTGTTGGTCATAACCATACTTGAAGTCTCCCTGTAAGTTTTCACTAAAATTTTTAACGATTAAAATTTTTAGTGAACCTATCTCTCAGTCGGCACCCTGACTTGCTTATTAAACTAATTTAATATCAAAACCCTAAACAACAATTAACAGCTAGTTAAATCCATCTAAATTTTAACTTTTGCTAATTAAAAGAGCGTCTTGCATTAAATCTTGACGCTGATTAATAAATTTGAAACCTGGATGCTACCCTGAGTTGAATGATTGGGCAAGCCTTTCTATCCTGGCCCTAAGTTTATATATTCCTCGAAAGCACCAAATTATGTTTGTTATCTAAACTACATTTTTATATTATTTAATATTTTTTTAAGGCTAATGACTATGTTCCATAGCATTAAAACATAACATTAGGCCGGCATTTACAGTTATTTTTATAATTCTGGCTGATAAACACCGAAGAAGTCTCTTAAAGCTAGAAAGGCAAAAACATGATTTCTGGTAGTCGGCTTCTAATTTACAAACTTAGCGCTTTTGAGGAGAGCGTGATTATGGCTTTTGTCAAGAAGAGTTCATTGATTCTTTAAGAAACTGCTAACTAAGTCGCCCAAGCAGCTAAATTTTTAGCGATGATCCCCTAAAAATTGCCGCTCTCACTCGCCAAAATTATTTCAAATTCGCTCAGAAACTTCTAAAATTAACCCTGAAGATTATTAAGTTAGTCTAGACTGTAAAGCGAAGGATTTTGTGCCTAGGTATAGCAATTTCAGGGTAAGAATTTACCGAATCTTTACAAACATCAAAAAAACCTGAGCTAAATACATTAAAAATATTTAATCTAAATGCCATTTATCTGAACTATCATCGGGCGACGCAACGCTAGATAGGCACAGGCTGTTGCCTTTATCTTTCCTACGATAGATTTCAAATTAAAGAAAAAAGCTTAAAGAAAGATCCTAAAAATAATCTAAAAAAAATCAGCAAGTTACAACATAGGTTGTAGAGAATTGGGAAAAATGCAAGGCTGACGAGCCTATACTGGAAATAGAAAAAACGACTGAATTGAGTTGAGCATGGACTGGCAGGAAGTAGCGGGTAGCTGGGTTTTAATTCCCCCTCGGCCCACCGGCATGGTGCATTTCCTTGGGGGCGCTTTTGTGGCAGCTGCACCTCAGCTGACCTATCGATGGTTATTAGAGGAGCTAAACCGGCAAGGGTATGCAGTGGTGGCGACACCGTTTGTAAATACCCTCGATCATACTGAAATTGCACGCTCTGTGCTCTGGAACTTTGAGCAAACGCTCAATCGCTTACACTCCACAGGAATGCTCCGCAAGCGATATTTGCCCATTTACGGCGTTGGGCACAGCATGGGTTGCAAATTGCATTTACTCATTGGCAGCTTGTTTGAGGTGGAACGCGCCGGCAATATTTTGATTTCGTTTAATAATTACCCCGCTAGCCGAGCGATCCCCTTAGTAGAGCAGTTCAGGCCGGCTTTTGCCATCGAGTTTACGCCGTCGCCCCTGGAAACGAATGATATTATCGCCCAAGGCTACCGAATCCGGCGCAATCTGCTGATCAAATTTAACAACGACGACATTGATCAAACCCTGCTGTTAAACCAGGTACTACAGCGGATGTTTCCCAGCATGGTGACGCTGCAAACCCTCAACGGTAACCATCTGACGCCCTTGGGACAAGACCTTAGCTGGCCGGTTGGCCAAGTGTTTACACCAATGGATGCGCTTGGGCAATGGATGAGGCAAGAAGTTTATCGAGATTTAAATCAGCTCAAACAACGAATTTTCCATTGGCTTGATCCCCTGGCACCGAGAACGAAATGAGAATCCTTACCCTACAGACTTAACCTGAGCACGGTAAAGCAGTTTATCGCCTTGCTGATAGCCGATGTGAGATACTTTCACCGGCTGTCCCGGTTCAGCGATTCCTTGGTTTAGCTGGTGCCGACGGGGATCGTAAGGCACTTCGGCACCCACCTGCTCAATCGCCTCCACACCCCACTGTTGCAATAAATTTTCGACCGGACGCACAAGCGGCAATAATTTAAGTGCCGGCATCTCCGGGTTTTGCTGCACTGCATAAGCTGCCGTTGGCCAAAACCGCATCCAAGGTTCCAAGGTTTGCAGGCAGGCTTGCTGAAATTCCTGCATCAAAGATGCTCGCTGTTCTGCCAATTGCGCCTGTAAACGCTGGTACTCTTGTTGCAATGCTGCTGTTGATGCCGGTGCCGGCTCATCTGTTAAAAAACTTGCCAGTAATTCACTTAAGGATATTTGCAGAGCTTTGCTTAGCTTTTGCAAGTTCTCAACTCGCATCTGTGACACTTGCCCTCGCCGCAGTTGCCTAACTTGCCATTCAGAAACACCGGCTTGTCGCGAGAGTGCCTTAAAACTAGAAACCCCCGCCTGCTTCATCAACGCTTGCAGCCGGTGGGTGTAGTCTTGATCTTTAGACGCAGACATCTTAAATCAAATCTTGCAATTTCTCAATAATTTTTTGAAACTAGAAAGCTGAAAATAGGGGATTGAGATAGGATTCTGGTTGAAAGAAATTTGTCATCTTCCCCCTCTCCGTCTGTCCCCTCAGCTTCTTCTAAAATGAGAGATTGGCTCAACTCATTTTGTACCTATTCTCTATTCTTCTAGCAGGCTTCTTAACATCCAAGCGGTTTTTTCATGGACTTGCAGCCGTTGGGTCAGCAAATCTGCCGTGGGTTCATCATTGGCTTGATCGACAACGGAGAAAATTGAACGGGCAGTTCGCGCTACAGTTTCTTGACCTTGCACCAACAGGCGAATCATTTCTTCTGCTTTCGGAACTCCAGGCGTTTCTTCAATTGCGCTTAACTTCGCAAATTCGCTATAAGTACCGGGCGCAGGAAAACCTAATGCCCTAATGCGTTCAGCAATCAGATCGACGGCTAAAGCCAGTTCGTTGTATTGCGTTTCAAACATCAAGTGCAATGTTTGGAACATCGGGCCGGTGACGTTCCAGTGAAAGTTATGGGTCTTGAGATATAGCGAATAGGTGTCAGCGAGGAGTCTAGAGAGTCCCTCTGCAATCTCACCTCTGGTCTTTTCGTCAATTCCGATGTCAACTTTCATGGATTTGGGTTGAACTTGCATACTGCATCCTCATTTAACTATAGAATTCGATGGGTTGTTAATTCTGTACTCTAACCTGCATTACATTTAAGGGCTACAGCCGTTGCGGCGCAACTCCCCGTAGGAAGATTTTCTGCCGGCCTTCTCTAGGCTAAGTGCATTTGCAGTACAGAACGGGGTGCACGGCGGATTTTGCAGGGAATCGTTTCCAGTCCCAAACGCTGACAAGCCTCGTAGCGGTGGCAACCAGAAAATCCGTAATATTGGCCATCAACTTCTAACACGTCAATCGGTTCTCGTACACCAATTTCTTTGATCGACTCCATCAGCGCCTCCACCTTAGCCGGATCGTTTTTGCGTGGTAGAGGCCGGCGAATCTGCGCGAGGGGAATCTCCTCGATTCTCATGTTGCATCTCCTTTTGTCCTTCTTTATAAATCATAGTCATAATGACTTCGACTTGCAAGCGAGGTCAAGAACTGATACCAAAGCCGGTTTTGAGAGGTAGCGCACTCAAGCTTTTAGGCGGTTGAAACTGACTTAAGCGATGAGACCCGGACTTAAGTCCCTGGCGGAGTGAGTACCCCACCGAGAACCCGCCTGGGAATCAAATCCTCCCGCTTACAGAGTAAAGTCATCAATTGAAATATTTATAAATCTTCAATTCGCCTCGCCGATCAGCGTAAATGCCGCCCATTGTTTAGGATTGGGATATTCTTTCATGGTAGTGAGCATGGCTTGACGTAGAGCAACAGCTTTGTCAGGATTTTGTTGCAGATAGCGATAAAATTCATTCATTAAAAAGGCAGTAGAATCATCATTAACTGCCCACAGCGATACCAGGACGCTCGGGACTCCCGCAGCAATTAAAGAGCGAGATAAGCCAACCACCCCATCGCCTTTAATGTCACCACGTCCAGTGTCGCAGGCGCTGAGGACAACTAAATCAGCTTGTAGTTTCATGTCAAAAATTTCGCCGGCAGTGAGTAAACCATCGAGCGCATCGTCAGGTTTGCCGGCAGGCGCAAGCGCAATGGCTCCCGGTACACCAAAGCCTTTAAAATCATCCAGTAAGCCGTGGGTCGCCAGATGAATAATGCGTGCTTGTTGCATTTTCTCCATCACCATTGTTTTGGTGGCTTTGCTCCCGATCAGTGCTTCGGTGTTGAAGAGTTTGGCAATTTGAATTGCTTCCCTTTCTGCACCAGGGAGAGGGGTTAAGTTTGCAACTAATTCTCCTATTTGAATTTTGGGCATGGTCGGATTGCCCACAACTAACACATCCTTGACTGACCTTTGAGTGCTGTGCTTCTGCTTGTGGGTTAAGTCTAAAACTTAAATAGCCGGTGCGGTGAGGATGGTATGTTTTTCAATTAAGTATTTGCCTTGCTCGTCTTGGAGTGCAGGGAAAGGAACGAGAAACAGCGATTTTTGTGGGATGAAGATGACTCGCTCATCAGGGTTGTTTGGTAGTAATTCGGCAATAGGTGCGATCAGGATTTGGTGGAGTTGTTGTAACTTCTCGGTTGAGTTTTGGGATTGAGAATTAACAACAGTTGCATCAACAATACCGAGACCCCTAACACCCATCGCATCACGGCTGGTGGTAACGAGGTCTTGTAGGGAGGTGTTCAATAATTTTTTTAGGTCTACTTGCTTGTAGGCAATTTCACCTGTGGGTTTAATCACCCAAATGTAGAGTTTTGATGGCTGCCATTCTTCTTTTTTTCCTTGAATTTGGTAAAGTTCATTAATAATCGAATATTGAACAAGGGTAGCGTTTTGCTGGGAAGCAATTTGCTGAATTTCTGGAAGGGTTGGGGGTTTGAGATTGGATTGATTGTTGGGGTTTTGTGAGAGCTTGGAGTCTAATAACTCCACCAAAGCACGACTGCGACTGCGTTCAGCAATTAAAAGTGCTTCTTCAAATTTATTTTGTGCAACTAAAGCTTGTTGCAAAAAGCGGTAGCTACTAGCTTGCCGCTCAAAAATGGAGATTTTTTGATCATCTTTTAATTCTCGCGCTCGGAGAGATTCCCAAGCCTCAATCGCTGCCAATAAGGTAGTTTCGGCTTGGGAATATTTACCTTGAGTATTGTAAACTGCCCCAATATTGTTGAGCGTCGCACCTTCTCCTGCCTTGTCACCAATTTCTTGGGTAATGGCTAAGGCTTGTTGATAATACTTCAAGGCTTTGGGTTACTGGCCCATCTTGCGCTGAACTAACCCAATATTGTTGAGCATCGTACCTTCCATTGCCTTATTGCCAATTTCTTGGGCAATGGCTAAGGCTTGTTGAAAATACTCCAAGGCTTTAGGGTACTGTCCTAGGTTGTCGTAAACTGACCCAATATTGCTGAGCGTCTTACCTTCTCCTGCCTTGTCACCAATTTCTTTGACAATGGCAAAGGCTTGTTGATAATACTCCAAGGCTTTGGGGTACTGTCCTAGGTTGTGGTGAACTAACCCAATATTGTTGAGCGTCGCACCTTCTCCTGCCTTGTCACCAATTTCTTTGCGAATGGCTAAGGATTGTTGATAATACTCCAAAGCTTTGGGGTACTGTCCTAGGTTGTCGTAAACTGACCCAATATTGTTGAGCGTCGTACCTTCTCCTGCCTTGTCACCAATTTCTTGGCTGATTGCTAAGGATTGTTGATGATACTCTAAGGCTTTGGGGTGCTGTCCTAGGTTGTCGTAAACTAACCCAATATTGTTGAGCGTCGTACCTTCCACTGCCTTGTCACCAATTTCTTGGGCAATGGCTAAGGCTTGTTGATAAGACTCCAAGGCTTTGGGGTACTGTTCTATGTTGTGGTGAACTTCCCCAATATTGTTGAGCGTCGCACCTTCTCCTGCCTTGTCACCAATTTCTTTGCGAATGGCTAAGGATTGTTGATAAAACTCCAAAGCTTTGGGGTACTGTCCTAGGCCGGCGTAAACTGCCCCAATATTGTTGAGCGTCGTACCTTCCACTGCCTTATTACCAATTTCTTGGTGAATAGCTAAGGCTTGTTGATAAGACTCCAAAGCTTTGGGGTACTGTCCTAGGCTGTCGTAAACTGACCCAATATTGTTGAGCGTCGTACCTTCCCCTGCCTTGTCACCAATCTCTTTGCGAATGGCTAAGGCTTGTTGATAATACTCCAAGGCTTTGGGGTACTGTCCTAAGTTGTTGTAAACTGACCCAATATTGTTGAGTGTTACACCTTCACCTTGGCGTTCCCCAATTTCTCTGACAATCACTAAAACACTTTGAAACGTCTCTAAAGCTTCTCGAAACTGACCTTGATTTAACTGCTGAAGACCTACTTGATTCAGTCGCAATGCCTCGTCTCGGCGTTGTTCTCGTGTCTGCGCCTGTGCCAATACAGTACCGCTTCCCCAAGTATTCCTCACCACTGGTAACGGACAACTCAAAGAGATGAGCAAGGCTACAGTAATAACGCTAAGGCGATGTAGATGAGGATGCATAGTCTCAATCAATCGGTTAGTGAACTATTTACATATATCTCCCAGGTTGGGGATGTTAGGTAAAAATCCATACAACTTCTTCACAAATAGTCATTGGTGTGATTGCGCCAAAGCCCGGTGCCATGAGGTTTTGTGATCCTCTGTCCTCTCTTCTGGGAGAACGCAATATCTTTGGCTTTGTATGAACCCTATTGGAACCGGCTTGGGTGTGATTAACGCGTTGTTTTGCCACCGGCCTGCTACAGCATAATGAGAGTGCAACCCAGCTTGTCTGAAACGAGGGAAATTGAGATGTCTGTGCAATTACTGCGGCGGCAATTCACAGTTGAAGAGTATCACCGCATGGCTGAGGCAGGAATTCTGACAGAAGATGAGCGGGTGGAACTGATAGATGGCATGATTGTTCACATATTGCCTATAAGCCCGCGCCATGCAGCGTGTGTGAAGCGATTCATTAGACTTTTCTCTCAACGGTTGGGCGACAATAGTATTGTTTCCGTTCACAATCCAGTGGAATTAAGCAATCAATCAGAACCGCAACCTGACATCGCATTACTGCAACCGCGATCTGATTTTTATGAAGCCGGCCATCCTCAGCCAAAAGATATTTTCTTAATCGTAGAAGTTGCAGACACTACTGTAGAATCAGACCGGCAAGTAAAAATTCCTCTGTATGCCGGCAGTGGAATTTCTGAAGTTTGGCTAGTGGATATTAATGAACAATTAATCGAAATTTACCGGCAACCAACAGCAGCCGGCTACCAAGATATTCAAAAGTGCCGGCGGGGACAAAGGATTGCCCCGCAAGCGTTTCCTGAAATTCAACTAGCCGTAGACGAAGTGTTGGGATAGCCGGCAAAGGTGCGAATGCTAAGACAGAGCGCTTTGCGGTACTGTCTTCGTAGAGTCTAAGTGAACAGCCTTGAGCATATGATAAGCAATTAATAACTGTGTAATTGCTAAGGGGTAACTCTGCAGCGTTTCGCCCGTAGTGCCGACGAGTTTGCCAATTTCTGGATTAATCTGCAACCCGCAGTAGGGTAACAAGTCTGGCATTTCGTGGCATAAAATGCGCTCTAACTTGTTCACCTGTTCAGCAGTTGCATGATTATCAATTTCCAAAACATCAACCGGCTTGCCCATATCGCGTTCCAACTCCAAGCGGATTGCCGATGTAGAATCCTCTCCGCTTTCATCGACAACCTTAAGAAGATCCGGGTGCGGTATCGTTGGTCTGAGAACCAAACGCACATTTAAATGTGACGCATCTTCCTCAGATCCTTCGGTTGGGGGATAAAAACTGACGACCACATCCGCCCATTGGCGCTGAGGACGAATAAAAGCCTCTGAGTCCGGTTCACGTTTTTCGATTTCCGCAAGCACCTGTTCCGGCTTATAGCCTCGCTTCATCGTATCGCGCTTGACCTTCCACTTGGCGCGTAAAAATTCCGGCGGTGCTAGATACACTTTCACATCATAAGCGTCTCGCGCTCCAAGGGTTGAATAACCGAGCAACCCTTCAACAATCACAAATTTGCTGGGCTTGATGTATTCTGGCGGATCGAATTCCCCGGTTGTGTGGTTGTAAATCGGCTTGAGAATGGGTTGGCCTTCTCGCAGCAAATGCAAGTGCTGCTGAATGATATCGAGGTAATTGCAATCCGGGTGCAGTGCCGTAATGCCGATTTCCGCACGCTGCTTGCGGTCGTAGCGGTGATAATCATCGGTACAGATCACCGTAACATTCTCAGAACCCAAGACTTGAGCGATCCCTTTGGTGAGCGTTGTTTTACCGGCAGCGCTGTCGCCAACGATGCCAAGGATAATGGGGCGCTGGCTCATATTTCCTCTTTAGTGAAAAATTCTTTTGGCACAATCTTACGGGGAAATGGCGGGGATCGCTTAAAAATTAACAAATAAAAATAAAGAAACTGCCACAGAGAGTACCCCAGCATCCTTACCAATCATCCCGCCGTTGCGTTGGTTCGTCCCAATCAGACTCGTGTTGCGTTCGTTGATCCCAATCAGATTGCCGGCGATCCTGTTCTTCCTCTTCATATTCCAACTCTTCTTCTTCCTCCTCCGGCTGAGGCGAAAGCACCTTCAAAGGTTCAACGACTTTAGCGATCGCATCCTTAATAAACGCCTTGACGAACTCATCCTTGCGATTTAACTGGAATTGCCGCTGCACCACCTCAGTAATCCCGCCATCTCCCCAATCTTGATCGTGGCGGAAATACTCAATAAAACTTTTGCCGGCAATTCGCGTTAGATAAGCCGCCGTCACCCCTTGAATTGCCTTGCCAACAATAAGTGTGCCCACATTCATTTGCAGCGCTGTAGACACCAAATTCGTTGCGCCCTTAACAATTCCCAAACTCGCCAGAGTTTTAGCCAGAGACAACGCCAATTCCCGGCCATTTTCCATATCAAGGTAAGAACCGTAAATTCTGCCGATTTCTACCACCATTTGGGCATTAACCGCCGCCGTTGCCAGCAAATCAACCACCGGCAGCGGCGTCACCGCAATCACACCGGCACCAATCCACTGAAAACGTTCCACAATTTTCTCAGCTTGCCGGCGGCGCTGCGCGTCAATTAGCCGTCGCGCTTCCTCTCCTAAACGCTGGGATTGCAACAGAATATTATCTGCCACCAAATCTTCCCCCTCAGCCCGTAGAATCGCCGCCATTCGCCGAATTAAAGGCATAATATCGGGATCAGGTTCTAATATCTGCCCATTTTCTAGTTCCACCGCTTGAGGATTAGCCGCAATTGCCACAACATCCATTGCCGCTACAAACCCCCGTACTCGCTCTCGCAATCTCGCTAAAATGGCTTCTCGGTCTTGTTCTGGATAAAGATCCGTTTTATTGAGAACCACGATTGAACGCTTGCCAATCTCTGCTAACGCCCTTAAGGGATTATATTCCGACTTTCGCAAGTCATTATCCACCACAAACAACAGCAAATCGGCTTCTGTAGCCAGTTGTCGTGCCAATTCTTCTCGCTGAGTGCCGGCAATTCCCGCTTCTAAAATTCCCGGTGTATCGGTAACTAAAATCTCCCGTTCCAATCCTTTTAACTTCAGGCTGTAAGTTTCCCCCACCTCCGTTGTCCCCATCGGTGCGGAAACTCGCCCAACCATCCGCCCCATTAAAGCATTGACTAGGGAAGTTTTGCCGGCACTTCCTGTCCCAAACACCACCACCTGCAAATCCCCCCGCGATAAATAAGTCTCAATTTCTCGCGAACGGCTGATTAATGCCTGCTTAGCCACCTCATCTTGAATTTGATCAACCTGCTGGCGAACCGCTTTCAAGGTTTCCTCAGCCGCCTCAGACTTTTGCACCGGAACTTTTGGTCTTGGCTTGCGCCGGCCTGTTTTTCGCTTTTTGGCCGGCTGAAATAGGCGCAGATAGTACACCAAGGCAGTAATTAAAACCGCCAGCAGCACAATCAGCAGCAACAGCAGCAGATTTGCCAGAAACGGGGTAGAAAAAGCAACTTGGATGTACAGCCGGTAAAGGGAATTAATCAACCACAGCATTAACCCCAGGATGAAAGTGAGGCCGGCAATGAGCGTTAACAGGCGCGACAGAGGCATGGACAGCAGCAGCAAATGGGTAGGTCAGATGCTTACGATCTTAGTCTCCTCTGATTATGTTGAGCCTTAAGCTAGATGGCAATTTCTGTAGCTGTTTTATCCTAAAAAAAGCATCAGCGAAGGAATAACTGATTAAACCGGCACCTAGCCTAACTATCTCGGTGTGATCATTTCAACCGCATTACCCGTCAATTTCGTAGAAAGCATCACCCTTACAACGTAGTGCTTGAGATGCTTCAGAGTGGATTTTTTTGATCATTATTGTGGAGTAAAACATCATGGGACTTTTTGACCAAATCTTAAATGCCGTCGGCAATCCCAATCAACAAGCGAATCCCAACCAACTAGGCGGTATTTTGGGAAGCGTGGAACAGTTAGGAAGCAACTACGGTGCCGATCCGGGGGCAACCCAAATGGCCTTATCAATGGTCGGCAACTACGTGCGATCCGCCTTACAGCAACAACGGGCAACCGTCGGCCCAGCACAAGCACAACAAATTGTAAATCAATACGGTGGTACAACACCCAACAACCAAGCAGTTCAGGCATTGTTTCCCCCCCAAATGCAAGGGCATATTATTCAAGAAGTCGCTCAAAGAACCGGATTAAACGCACAAACCATTCAAATGATGCTGCCGATGTTAATCCCAATCGTTCTTAACTTCCTCAAAACAGGATCGAACGTCCAAAATCCGCAGCAAGGACAAAACCCAGTCCTGAATAACTTCTTAGATGCCGATAGGGATGGAGATGTCGATATTGCAGACGCTATGCAATTAGCCAGTCGCCATCTCGGTCAAGGCAATCGCTAGATTCAGCTTCTTGCAAAAGTCTTGAATTACCAATTTGTCTTGAACACCAGCCGTTAACCCATCTGTGTTCATCTTCCTATTTTCAAACCCAGAGGAATGCAATAGAGGCACTAACTTTGCGTCCCTCTGGGCTTAAAAACGAGCCGCTGCATCTAGCTATCAACTCTCGAACTAACGCGCCACTCGGTTCATGTAATCGCCCCATAGCTGTGCCGCCTGAGCGCTACTACCGGCAGTCGGAGTATTATCGTCATTGCCCAACCAAACACCCGTCACCAGTTGCCGACTGGGAACGTAACCTACAAACCACAGATCCACATTATCGTTGGTCGTGCCGGTTTTCCCTGCCTCTTCTCCCAGTCCAATCGAAGCACTGCGCCCCGTACCCCCTGGTGCGACAACCCCTTGCATCAGAACCGTCATCGTGTCAGCAACTTCTGGCGAAATCGCTTGAACACCACCAGCCCCCCGCGACTCACATTGTGAGTCTGCCGAGTAGGAATAAATGCACCGGCAGGTTGCTGGGTTTTTGGGATCGGTGCAATCGCTGCTATCGAGAATGCGCTTAATCGTGTGAGGCTGGTGTCGCACCCCACCATTGGCCAGTACGCCAAATGCGCCGGTCAGTTCCAGCACCGTCACTTCACTTTGACCCAGCACCAACGCCGGCACCGGATCGAGTTTAGATTTGATTCCCATACGCCGGGCCATCTGTATCACCCCATCCAAACCCACATCCTGCGCGACTCGCAAAGCCACCGCATTTGCCGAGCGTGCAAGGGCGGTGTACATATCTAAACTGCCACCACCGCAGCCCTCAAAAGCTTGGCCGGCCCAATCGACCGGCCCACAGGAATAAGCCTTTTCTGGCGGGATACCCGCCTCAAGCGCAGCAGTGTAAGCAAAGATTTTGAACGTCGATCCAGGTTGGCGCAGACCTTGAGTTGCACGATTAAACTGACTTTCTCTATAGTCTACGCCGCCGGTGAGGGCGACAACTTGGCCGTTTTTAGAATCGAGCGTAACCATTGCCCCTTGAGAAAAGTTATACGCCGCGCCGGCAGTATTTATCGTATTGCGTAAAGACGCCTCCGCCTGTCGTTGCATCGTCACATCAAGGCCGGTTTCTACAATAAAATTACCTTCTCGCGCTAGCTGATCCCCCAGCAATTCCTCAAGTTCATTGAAGACATGACTGTAAAAATAGGGAGCAATCGTGCTTTCTAAAACTTCCTTTGCTCTGGGGTTAATTTCAATTCGAGATCGTCGCGCCCGATCAGCCTCCTCTTGGCTGATCATGCCAAGGGCACGCATCCGGTAGAGAACGCCATCGCGATATTTTACCGCCAACTGGTAATTTTGAACCGGGTTGAAATTGTTGGGAGCCGGTAAAATTCCCACCAGCGTCGCCGCCTCTGAAAGCGTTAAATCTTTTGACGACTTGCCGAAGTAGAACTGCGCCGCATCTTCAAACCCATACAAGTCAATCCCTAAAAACACCCGGTTCAGATAAGTCAACAGCAGAGCATCCTTGCTGTAAAACGTCTCCAACTTTAGGGCGACGACAGCCTCCCGCAGCTTACGGCCCCCAGAATCTTCCGTTCCCACATAGTCTCGAAACAAACTTCGGGCTAACTGCTGAGTAAGCGTACTGGCCCCCTCACGAATACCGCCCCCACGCACATTCGCCACCACAGCCCGCAAAATGCCTAGCGGATCGACCCCGACGTGCCAATAATACCGACTGTCCTCTGAAGCAACGATGGCCATTGGCAGGTAACGAGAAAAGTCTGAAAGCCGGCGCTGTTCTCGGTGAGCGTTATTAAAAGGAGGGCGTAGAGGCGTTTGGTCATCACGCGCATAAACCACCACCGGCCCTTGTATAGAGGTTGGTAAAGGCCGTACTCGGAATTTTTGCCACTCAACGCCCACCCACAACACCGTCAATGCAGTCAGCCCACCGGCACCGTAAAGGCTGTAGCGGAATGCATTGACGTACCAAGGTGGCGGATCGATATATTTAATCTGCACCGCATCAGCCAGTTCAGGCGGCCCTAGTGTAAAGACATCGCCATGACGCAAAGGCATTTCGGTAATCCTGCGCTTGCCCCGATAGATGCCGTTGGTAGAACCCTCGTCTCTAATTACGAAAGCGGCATTGGGCTTGCTGCTATCGCGAGACAAGGAAAGATGCGTCTGGCTGACAACAGGGTTGCGGACGACAATATCGCTAGATTTGGAACTGCGCCCCAGAAGGTAGCGTTCGCCCAACAGTGGATACTTCTCAGCCGCCGCCGCACCGGCATCCTGAACCCAGAGTTCAGCGACTCTGGCATTGGGTTTAAGCGCCAGTTGGCCAAAATTAACTTTAGCAACGGTTTGCACCGCTTGAGTCAGGACGCTGAGGATGGTTTTAGGCTGTTGGGGAGGCTGAGGAGGAGTCATTGGCAATTTACACAGGTGGGTCTGGAATGGGTTGGCGAGGTGGCAGGGAAAGCAGGCGTAAGAGCGTTAATTATCTGTTCTGCAGACACTACACTGCGCGATTGGGCCTTTCCCGAAGCGCTTTTCAATATGCCGGCTTCTTCAACCGATTTTAATACTCTCAGCCGGCGAAGACAGGAATTCTCACTTTTCACGGTAGACTGCCCATCGCCTTTTCGCCCACACCTATGATAAAAATCTTTCGGCAGTGCGGAAACAGTAATCATTTAAGCCGGCAGAGGTATGCTTTGATACTTCAAATAGTGCAGCAGTAAAGGCAGTAAACACCTGAGCACTTCAAACGACTTGGAGTAGCACAGCGTTTTGCGATGTCAATGACTCAAATAATGTCTCAGCCTTGTGTTTTCTCTTTCTAAACGAGTCCAATAGGTCTTGCTGAGGCGGTGATCTCCTTGTTCAATCTACATCGAGCCTACTGACCAACCATCTGTTAGATAAAAAAAGCATTGCTAGCATTTAACAATGGCCCACAAGGACTTAAAGGTTTCGCTACTGCAGTTGCCAATGGTTCATGCCAAAACACCGACCTGTTTGCGGTTAACAGATAACCGTTCTTGGATGCCTCAGTTGGGTTACACTTTAGACTCTTCATTTACAAGCAGAGGATAGCCGCATTAATTGTCCCATTTTGGCTCAAACATCATGATCCTTTCCGCACTACTCCCATTTATTTCAGGCTTTTACCTAGCCCAAAGTACAGGTATTTTCCCTATCCACTGGGTAAAGTCATTTTCCTTCTCAGCCATTAAAAGTAACACTGTTTACAGATTCAACAGTAATCATCTAAGTTAGTATGAATATTCTTGACACCCCCAACCCCTCAATCAAAAAAATGAATACAGAACAGCAGTCAGCAATCTTTGACAGTTTTTTAGCTCTTGTTAACGCGCCTTATGGGGATTTTTCAGGGATTGGAAAACTTTCTCAACAGCTAAATGATGATTCTACTCTAGAGAAACTTGTGAATTTCCTTCGCCAAACCCCTCAATGTGAAAGGGCTTTTAAAGAACGTCCACTTCTAGGCAACCTTGATTTTTCTCAACTTCATCAGTTACCTAAAAATACGTTAGGCTATCTTTATTCTGATCATATGTTGAATAATAATTTAAAGCCTATTTCGATTAATAAAGTAGAATGTAGTGATTCATCTTATTTAAATATTCATATTGCTGAAACCCATGACATTTGGCATATCGTAACAGGTTGTGGGATAGATAAACCAGGTGAGGTAAAACTCGAAGCATTTTATGTGGCACAGTTAGATCATGATCGTTTATTTCTAGCACTTCTTTCTAAAAATCTACTCAAGACTTCACTTGAAGAGATAGAGCTTTGTGAAGCGATTATGAATGCCTTGGCAGAAGGATGGATGATGGGGAAAAAAGCTAAGCCACTTTTTGGAATTGAATGGAATAGCTTATGGGAAAAACCCTTAGAAGATATTCGGATGTCTTTAGATATTCCCGTCTAGCCTTGGTTTATCACATCCAACTCTACAGTTAAGAACAGCTTAGATTCCATTCAAAAAAATTTTTTAGCACAACTTTAGCCTCAGCAATGCTAATTTTTTCTTCTCCACTTCTGCCTAGCCTTTAGATGCTGTCGGCGCTTGCTTGAAGGTGGCAATTAGCAAGCAGGCAATGCCCAGATTAATACAAATATCTGCCACATTAAATACTGGAAAGTGGATGAGCCGGAAGTCCAAAAAATCGACGACTTCACCGGCAATAAATCGGTCAATGCCGTTGCCCAGCGCTCCTCCTAAAATTAATCCATAGCCGGCTTGTTCCCAGCGATTGAGATTGGGGCCAAACACGGCTAAGAGAATTAAAATAAGACTCACCGCTAAAGATAGCCAGCGCAACCACCCACCCCCTTGGCTGAACAGACTAAACGCTGCACCGGGATTCGTGACATAGGTGAAGTGAAAAACATTGGGCCACAAGGGCCAAGTTTCTGTAAGTTTAAAATTTTGCACGATCCAAGCTTTCGTCAGCCGATCGAGAACCAAACTGATTGCAGCAGCAATCCAAAACAGACGATTTTTAAATCTCATGGTAACGGAAGCTATTAGCGTTTTGTCATGTGTCCGATGATTCTTTATCTTGGGCTGCTGATAGGCGAGGGATGAGTGAAACCGGCTAATAAAACATCAGTTGCCGCAAGATAAAGGAGAGAACTGTGACAGCACAGACGACTGCCATCTGACCGGGCAAGGGCTGAACGGAAAACTTCATCGCTGCCGGTAACAGCAGGTCTTGATTGAAAGAGTAAGTCAGCGCTAAATAGCTTAGACCTGTAATATGAACGGTTAGCAATCCACAAATACAACTAAAAGCCAAAAACTCTAAACGCGGGGATGCTTGAAGCGCTAGCCAACCGCACACCCACGCACCTGGAATAAACCCTAGTAAATAGCCAAACGTTGGCTCTTTAAGATAATCTAATCCGCCGCCTTTGGTAAAAACCGGCAACCACATCAAGCCCAGTACCAAGTAGGCGATTTGAGAAAGCGCACCGGCATTTTTGCCACCCAGACAGCCAACTAAAAGCACTGCCCCAATTTGATAGGTGACACCGAGGGATTGAGCATGAATGGCAGCAGAATTCCAAGGCCATGAAGGGCTGGCGATTGAGGCTTCCAGAAAAGTGCCCCCAATCGTCAGCAGTAAGCCTATCAAAGCCCACAGTAATTCCAGCGGAGTTGCCACGGCGGTTTGGGATTTTGGATCTTGGATTTTGGATTTTGGATCTTGCACCAATCTCAAATCTCAAATCTCCAATTTAGCGGATTGTTGCGGGGCGGGGATCGGTGCTTCTCCACCCTGGAGTCCAAGCGCTTCGAGCATAGCACGGTCTTGATCGGCGGGTTGACCCATTGTCGTGAGGTAGTTTCCGACTAACATGGCGTTAATTCCAGCTTTTAAACCCAAGGCTTGGAGTTCGCCCATAACGGCTTCCCGTCCGCCGGCATAGCGAATAATCTGTTCGGGCAGAATCAGCCGAAAGATCGCGATGATTTTCAAAGCTTCATAAGGATCGAGTTTGGGGCGACCGGCCAAAGGGGTGCCGGGACGGGCATCCAGCAAGTTCAGTGGGACTGATTCCACTTCTAATTCCCGTAGCGCCACTGCCAGATCGACGCGATCTTCCCAGCTTTCTCCCATGCCCATAATGCCGCCGGTGCAGGCTTGGATGCCGGCTGCTTTCACATTCTTCACCGTCTCGACGCGATCTCGCCAGGTATGCGTCGTTACGATATCCCCAAAAAAGTTTTCAGAGGTTTCTAGATTGTGGTTGTAGCGCGTCACCCCCGCCTCTGAAAGCGCTTGTGCCTGCTCGGGTGTCACTTCCCCAAGGGCGCAGCAAGGTTTGATATTAGTTTCGGCAATAATCTGCCGCACTGTGTCCAGAATTTCCTCAAATTCAGCGGATTTCGGGCTGTTATATTTAATTCCCCGTCCCTGAGAGATCAAGCAAAACCGGCGAGCACCGGCAGCTTCAGCCGCCTTTGCCTGCGCTAAAATTTCCTCGGTAGATTTCAAGCCATAGACGGGGGAATTTTTGCCCGGATGGTGAGCTGATTGAGAGCAATAGCCGCAGTTTTCCGAACAATTACCAGATTTGATATTGATAATGCTGCACAGATCCACCGTGTTGCCGCAACACGCTTGGCGCACTCGGTCTGCGGCTTCGCACAGCAGTAAGATATTGTCTTGCCCTTCGATTTGGGTGAGTTCGAGCGCTTCCTCTCGGCCAATGCGTTCGCCGGCTATGATTCGCTGTGCGAGGTTGTCTAACCACTCTCGCAATTGCTCGTTGCTGCCGGCGAGTGGCGCGACCCCACCAGAGAAATCAGCGTTCGACGGATTGGATGAAGTTGAAACCGATGCTTGAACCACTTTTGGCCCTTTAATTGCGTAACTGAATTGTTGGCATTTTATCACTTGCTCTGGGCTACTCAGTTACTGGCTCCGATCTTGATTTATTTGGCACTTCCCAGTATTATCTCGAACATACTCTGGCTTGCCCTTAATTTAGCCTTAACGTCTTTGCGCTAGGTCGGTCGTTATGATAGAGGTGACCGTAGTATTACAGGGTTGCATTCATGCCCCTACAGACCGTCTGCTTTCAAGTTAGTGCTTGTAAAGCGTGGCGTCATTCTCGATTGAGTTTGAAATAATACTTCGGTTGCCTGACGAACTTCCAGCTATTGCCCTTATCTCTGAGCATTTGGATATAGAACACGCTTTGTGACTTCAAGAATTGGGTGCGAATAATTCTGTAATGAGCAATCGGCTGCCAACCATTGGCAAATCTAGCATGAATTCCGCAAAATCACGGATATCTGTTTAGCACAAGTTAAATATATGCAGACTGAATGAAGAATATTATTCAGAGGCAATTGATAATGTAATAAGAGATACAATTAAACTTCAGTGGGTCGGTTTAACTGCGCCAACGAACCTTGGGTTAAACACAACATCACTGAAACTTGCAGCACAAGAATTTGTCAACGGCAACGATGGATGGGAGTGATTGAATGTTTGCAGCTTCATGAAAAAGAATTTTCTCAATAACTCCCTGAGACTTCAGGCATCCGCTGTTTAACTTCCCATTTCTTTCCTTGTAATTCCATCCCCTTTCTATCTTACCCAGATAGCAAGGTTTCTTTAATGTAAATTTGCACCTTTTTTATGGTTCCCAATTCTCACAATTCCAAGCAAAGTGAAACGGTTTTAAGCACAGAAGATCTGTGTGTTTATTACGGTAACTTCCTGGCACTGCGAAATGTTTCCTTGAATATTCCCAAAAACAAAATTACAGCTTTCATAGGCCCTTCAGGATGCGGCAAAAGTACCTTGCTGCGGTGCTATAACCGGCTCAACGACCTGATCAAGGTATTTCGGGCTGAAGGTAAAGTTTCCTATCACGGCCAAAATCTCTACGCACCGAATATCGATCCGGTAGAGTTGCGCCGGCAGATTGGGATGGTGTTTCAAAAGCCAAACCCCTTCCCCAAATCAATTTATGACAATGTGGCATTTGGCCCCCGGATTAATGGCTATAAGGGGGATATGGATGAATTGGTAGAACGATCTCTCAAGCAAGCCGCCATTTGGGACGAGGTCAAAGATAAACTGCGGCAAAGTGGTTTAGCACTATCTGGAGGTCAGCAACAGCGACTGTGTATTGCTAGGGCATTAGCCGTTCAACCTGATGTTATTCTGATGGATGAACCCTGCTCAGCGCTTGACCCAATTTCAACGCTGCGAATTGAAGAGGTTCTTCATGAACTCAAGCAGCAGTATACGATGGTTATCGTCACTCACAATATGCAGCAGGCATCACGGGTGTCAGATATGACAGCCTTTTTTAATGTTGAGCCGACAGAAAAGGGCGGACGAATCGGTTACTTAGTTGAGTACGACGAAACACAAGTTATCTTCCACAATCCCGCTAAAGAATCGACACAAGAATATGTCAGCGGTCGTTTTGGATAAATCTGCAATGGGGCATTGGAAATAGGGAGTCAAGAGTTAAGAATTGAAAATTTTTAATTCATTTTTTTCTTGACTCTTTTTTCTCTCGCTCTTCCTAGAACCAGCATTGCGGTAATATGAGGAGCGAATTCTACTCGCATAATCGTCTTGCATGGCTCAAGCTCGGATTAAGCTGACTCCGCATTTAAGCTATGAAGAACTTACTGGGCGATACCGTTCTTGCAAAAATGCAAAAGAACGGTCTCGCTGGCAGACAATTTGGTTACTGAGCCGGCCAGATAACCCACTCAGTGCAGAGGAAGTCGCCTCAGTGGTAGGCTTTTCACCAGATTGGGTGCGAAAGTTAGCTCATCGATATAATAACTATGGAACGCAGGGATTGATAGATTTTCACCGCTACAATCCGGGCGGCAAAAAAGCGATTCTCACCCCAGAACAACAAGCCAAACTCTCACAAACACTTTTGTCCGCGCCTCCCGATGGCGGTTTGTGGACTGGCCCGAAGGTTTCTCAGTGGATCGCTCTCGAAACGGGGCTGAAAGCCAGTGCCGTAACAGGCTGGAACTACTTGATAAAGTTAGGTTTGAAGTCTCAACGTCTCTCCAGAACCCAAGCCGAGTAATTCTACTTTTTGCAAAAGTAGATGTTTTAGATTGGCTCGTTGATCAACAATTGATCAACAATAATAAATTATCTGCCTCGATCTGAAAACTCTGCAATCCCCGACAATAGTTGCAAAAAGTGTGTTGTAAATTGCTAATTTTAAATTTTAAAATGCTGCGTACACGGTTGAGCAATCATTGAGTTATAGCTTTACACCGTCACACATAAAAAAAGCAGCCTAATGCACCCATTGAAATTTAGTTTTGTCTAGATTTGCTCTAAACTCATCATTGATTCATCAGGAAGCTTTTTTAAGCAGATGCTTGAATAAGTTATCCTTAACCATATTTTGGCGCACCACCTCCAACAAGTATTCCTGGGCCTGCTCTTGAGATAAACTTTGGACTTGCTCGCGCAGAACTTGGAGCTTAAACTCTTGCTCTAAACTGAGACCTGTGGGGATGTTCATCGCTCACTCCTGTTAGTTAGTTAATCCTGGACAGATGCAAAAGACGTGTCGTGGGCTGTATGTATCCGTCAAATGTAACTTATCGTAACTTCTGCTTGACATAATGTTCATTATGTACAGTAGCAATAGTTGCCAAGCAGGCAAAAGTTGATTAAATCTGATACGGCTTATCATAAAAGGATGGAAATTCGGAAGCATCATTCTACCGGGAGAATATTTGTCGAATGGAGGCAATGGAGTTTTTTCAACGCAGTGAGGGCAAATGGCTATCCCAGCGTGCAACTCACCATCTACCTTTTAGAAGAACAGAGGTGGGCGATTCCGAAATAACAGTGGAAACGCTGACAGCGGATCATCCAAAAGTTATAGAGATTTGCCAATTGCATGAGGTTGAGCCGAATAAAGCTGCCGGTGGCGCATTCGTCAGGTGGCACGGCTCGATGGCGTGGGATAAAGAGGATGAAAATCACGAAGGTTCAACAGTCTTTGCCATTGTCCCAGATTCAGATAATCCCAGAGAGGGGCAGATGTTGCGCGAAAGGGGCTATGCTGAAATCGTGCCGATTGCCGGTCGCTATCTGCTCGATGAAGACGGTGCGCTGGTGCTGATTACGGAATATGAGACGATGAGTTCTGTTGAGCGCTTTTGGTTTGCCGGACCTGACTTGCGGATGCGGACAAGTACGGTGAAGCGATTTGGCGGCTTCAGCACAGCCTCATTTTGTACAGAAAGTCGAGTTGCTTCGGGTGAAGGTGCCGGCAGCCCTTCAGAGGCGACTTCCGCGCCGGCTCAGGAAACCTCTGACAGCAAACAGTTCTACTCAGCTTTAGGCTGGTGAGAGAGCATCAAGGGGGCAACACAGGAACACAGGCAGCCGGGAAAGTTGCCATTCCCAACGCCCCCCTCTCAAATATCAATTTCTCAATGGAAAGCGATCCGTTCCTACGCGGGGCTGATTACCTGAATGCCCTGCGTCCGCTGCTTTTAGAACCCGGAATGATTGATGTGGCGGATGATATTAATCAGCGCATCCGCATCTGTACTTGGATTGGTCAGAATATTCAGGCAATCAATGCTGAACTCAATGCCTGCCTGGAAGCTTGTCATAGTTGCTTTCATCCGCAAGACCGGCAACTGATGCAAGTTTTTGCAGCGCCTTTAGCTGAACAATTTGGAGTCGATGGCCTTTGCAATATTCTAGTAGAACCCATCACGATTCTCATTGATGTAGGCCGCATCAACCGGCACAATTGGTTAAGTATCGTCGCGCATGAATACGCTCATGGCCATTTGCGATCCCCTGGTCACGAACAGCGCTTTTTGGGGGTCATTGGCCATTTATGCTTGGGATTGGGATTAGAAGTGCCGCTTCTGGAAGGCACGGAAGAACAAGAACAGGAAACTTGGTTACGCAACTGGCCTCATTGCGTCTCAGCTCCCAATTCTTTAGCCTTTTGGAAAGGCGAGATTTGCACTTTTTTGTAAAATAATATTACATATTGTTGCAGTCGTTCAGAAAAATGAGACGTGTATTACCGTAATCCCCTACCCTGAGTGTTGGCTGGTTAAACGGCAGCGGTCAGACTAGGGACTAGAGACTACGGACTAGGGGAAAGGATGAAGGTTAAAGAGTGAAGAGAGAAGAGTAAAGCAAACTTCACACTTCACGCTTCACACTTGGCCACTAGCCACTAGGCCCAACGACATCACTAGCTACTAGCTGAACGCTAAAAGTTTGAGATTACGGAGATTATGACGTGGCTATTCCTTTGTTAGAGTACGCGCCATCAAGCCAAAATCAGCGCGTGGCTGGATTTGAGCAACAACCGGGTGAAGAAAAACCCAGAATTTATACAACCGATAACTTCCTGTCGGGTACAGAAATAGATGATTTGATCTGGGCGGCATACCGCCAAATTTTCAGCGAACACCAAATTCTGAAAAGCAGCCGCCAAGATTATTTGGAATCCCAGCTGAAAGACGGTCAGATCAGCGTGCGCGATTTTATCCGGGGTTTGGCGACTTCGGATGTGTTCCGCCGGCGCAATCTTGAACCCAACAGCAACTATCGGTTTGTTGAGCTTTGCGTACAACGCGTTTTAGGGCGTGATGTGTACAATGAGCGCGAGAAAATCGCTTGGTCAATTGTATTAGTGACCAAAGGTTTGCAAGGGTTCATCAATGACTTGCTTGAAAGCGAAGAATACCTGAGCAACTTTGGGGACAACACAGTTCCCTATCAACGCCGGCGGATTTTGCCGCAGCGTACACAAGGCGAGGTGCCCTTCAACCTGAGGACTCCTCGTTACGAAGCTTACCACCGCAGTCAGCTGGGCTTCCCACAAAGCATCTGGCAAAATCAAGTGCGCCGCTTTACTCCGCAAGAGAAGCAAGCACAAGAGGGCAATCCATCACGGTACTTGGGGATGGCGCGGGAAGTTACTCCCACAATAACCAATACGCCCAGGGTTTCCGTTTTTAACATTAATATCGATACGGCTGTGCCTTACCGCAAGCGCTAACTAGGTGCTGACAACTGAATAAATCAGGGCTTTTGAGTGCGAACTAAGGGCAAGAAATTAGATGCTACAGGCTAGAATCACTTTCTAGTTAATAGTACCTAGTTTCTCGCCCTTAACTACTATTTATTCCCCAAAGTTGGCGCGTCGTCGCAAAATTGTCAGGAGGGTAGTGAAGGCTTCTGGAGGGGGTGCAGTCGCCTCAATCAATTCGCCGGTGACGGGATGCTGTAGCTGAAGTCGCCAAGCGTGAAGGGCTTGACCGGCTATATTAACTCCTAAAGAGCGACCGCTGCTATAAATTGGATCACCAACAATAGGATGCCCGATCTGGGCGCTGTGGACGCGAATTTGATGGGTGCGCCCAGTTTCAAGCTGAAAGTGCATCAGCGTGTAGTTGCTGAGGCGTTCTTGGACTTGCCAGTGGGTGATTGCGGGGCGTCCGCCTTTCTCAATCGGCACTATTGCCATTTTCTTACGATCTGCGGGGTTCCGACCGATGGGCAGGTCAACTGTACCGCTTGGTGTTTTAGGCGCACCGGAGACGATGCCTAGATACTCTCTGCGGGCTGTTTTGGCTTTGAGTTGGGCTTGCAGGTGTTGATGGGCTTGGTCGGTTTTGGCGATAACAATTGCGCCGGTGGTGTCTTTATCGAGCCGGTGGACAATTCCCGGACGCTGTACGCCCCCAATGCCGACGAGATTGGGGCAGTGGGTAAGAAGGGCGTTTACCAGGGTATCGGCTTCGTGTCCAGGTGCGGGATGGACGACTAAGCCGGCTGGCTTGTTAACAATAAGCAGGTGATCGTCTTCGTAGAGAACATCTAAAGGAATATCTGCCGGTTGCAGTTCCAAAGGTTCTGCCGGCGGAATGGTTAACTCAATGAGATCGCCGGCAGCCACCGACACCTTTTTGGACATGCAAGTTTGATTATTGACTTTTACATGGCCTTGTAATATTAGCTGCTGAATTCGAGAGCGAGAAAAATCGCTGAGTTGTTCAGCAAGGTAGCGATCAAGGCGTTCGCTAGTTTCTTGAACTTGTAAATTAATTTCTGTCACAGTTGATTCGGATCGATTCCCATTTCTCTAAGTCGCGCTTCCATTGCTTGCCGGCGCTGTTGTTCTTGTTGCAATTCGGTTTCTGCCTGCTCGGCGCGTTGGCGTTCAGTTTCAGCACGTTGGTGCTCAGTTTCAGCGCGTTGTTGAGCCAATTCTTTCTCCTGCTGTTCTTGTTGGCGCAGTCGATCCAATTCTACAAAAGTGAGAAACTTGCCCCCGTCTGAGCCATAAATTTGCAGTTCTTCCCCAGACAAATCAAAGTGTATTCCTAATCGGGGACTAATCCAACCTTCAATGGGTTCAATGACTTGCAATTGTGATTCAGAACGTAGCCAGCCACTCAAATCTGCTTTCGCCGGATCATATAAATAGTATTCCTCAACACCGTAGCGGTCGTAAAACTGAAATTTCTTCCCCATCTCTGTGAGCGTGTTATTTGGCGAAAGGATTTCAAACACGACTTGAGGAGCGATGTTATCTTCCAGCCATTGCAGATAAGAGCCGCGTTTTCCTTTCGGTCTGCCAAATACCACCATGACATCTGGTGCGCGGTTCAGGCTGCTATTTCCTTCCACAGGATACCAGAGAAGATCGCCGGCAACAAAGACATCAGGGCCGGCAGCAAATAATAGTTCTAAGTTTTCCTTGATCATTACAATCCAGCGGAATTGTTCTGTATTATCTGCCATTGGCTTGCCGTCACTTTCTGGGTAGACGATGTCTTGTTTTTTAGGAGATTGTTGTTGAGTGAGCATGGTTATTATCCTAAGTATGACAGTTGATGTTGCGGCTTTATAGTTTAAAGGAATAACTAAGACGCACAGTCACAAAGATGAAACAATAAAGGTTGATTAAGTTTGTTGTTTGGTTGGGCCTGCAAGTGTATCAGTAACAGTCTAACTGGTAAGCATAATTAATATTTTATTTTTGGTGTGCTTTTAAAATTGCCACCAAAAAATATTAATGATTATTCATAAGAATAGACTTGCAAGCAAAGAGCATTGTTGATGGGTTCTGATACAATAATTGTGCCGCAAAATCGCAGAATTTAGCACCGGCAGCGATCATAACAAGAGCCAAATTCAAACTGCCGGTAAGACAAAACTGAGAGTGTCGTACCCCTGGCAATGACACAGCAACCGGCCAGCCAGAGACTTAACCCTGTCTTATCGCTAAAGTCGGTATCTATCCGACTTTAGGGGATTTGCGGGATCAGCCGGCAATTTCAATCCTTGGTGGTGTTGTAACGGGTGCCAGATGTGAAATAGAGGCAACTTGCATCGGCACGTCTATCTGACTTTGGGGAGCCGGCAGCATTTCGCCTCGGAAATCGAGCACCTGTACAATAACGAGATAGGCGATCGCCAGAATGAGAGAAATCGCGCCAGTGATAATCGCAACAATTTTTGAACGATCCATGTGATTCCTTGATTTAATGATTGCTCTTAATAAAAGTTTAAGTTGAACCGCAATGGAACGCCAATGATGCCAACCTTCATTTCAGCCGGCATCAATAGCGGTGAGCGAAATCGTTAATTCTTTCAAATTGATCCAAAAACCGGCAAAATAGGGAATAAATAAACTCAGTTGCCACTTATCGCCTTTACTGGAATGGAATCTGTCGCCAATTTGCCAGAGGAAATAATCGCTCGTGATCGGCAGCCGGTGGTGCAAACCTACGAACTGAGCAAAGTCTACCGCACCGGCTTCTGGATGAACCAAAAAATCGAATCCTTGAAAAACTGCACCCTAACAGTGTATCAGGGAGAAACATTTGGCTTGCTGGGGCCAAATGGTGCCGGTAAAACCACCTTGCTCAAAACACTCCTAGGAATCGCCCGCCCTACGTCTGGACGGGGTTTGCTGTTAGGGCGTCCTTTAGGCGATCGCACAGTCAAACAGCGAATTGGTTATCTGCCGGAAAACGCCTACTACTATGACTCCCTCACCGGCTGGGAATTTTTGCAATATACTGCCGGTCTCTTCCAAATCCCCGCTGCCGTACAGCGCCAGCGTATCCCCCAACTGCTCGATCTCGTCGGACTCGCTCAATCCGCCGCCCGCAAAAAACAATTGCGTCAGTATTCCAAAGGTATGGTGCAGCGAATTGGTATGGCACAGGCACTCATCAACGATCCAGAAGTCGTCTTTCTCGATGAGCCGATGTCCGGTTTAGATCCGATGGGACGCTACCAGATACGAGAAATCATTCTCTTACTCAAAGCCCAAGGTAAAACCATCTTTTTCAACAGCCATATCCTCTCAGATGTGGAAAAAATCTGCGATCGCGTCGCCATTCTCGCCTTAGGCGAATTAATTTGCACCGGCTCACTGAGCGAACTCCTCGGCAACGCAGAAACCTACTACATCAAAGGCAAAGGCGGCAACCCGGACGTGATCAGACAGCGCATACCCGACTTAGAATTTCAAGATGAATACTGGCACGGTCATTTAAAAGGTGATCCCCAGGATTTTCTCGCCAGCCTCAACCTTATGGGTGGGCAAATCGCAGCTTTATCCGAAGCACGAACCACTCTAGAAGAGTTTTTTATGCAGCAGCTCAAACAGCGGGGAATTCTGACTAGTCGTTGAATAAACCGGCAGCTAAAATCGGTGTGAGTGCCGGCAAGCGAGGGAAATCTGGGACATTTTACGGTAAAACTCGCCGAGCATCCCCCCAACATTCATTTTTTTTGCAAAATTTCTTAGATTTTGTACAACGTCTAACCCATGAAAGATGCGCGATGAGTCTTTCTCCTTGTATTTCTAAAGAGGAAATACATTCGCAACTGGAAAAACACTATGGCTAACCTTGTCGAGACTGCCAGCGAGGCCGGCTCTTTTAAAACGTTAATGACAGTGGTTGAAGCAGCGGATTTGCTAGAACTTTTGGAAAGTCCTGGCCCTTACACTGTTTTCGCCCCCACCGACGAAGCATTTGCCAAGATTCCAACGGAAACATTGGCTTCTTTAATGGAAGACATTCCCAAGCTGAAGCAAATTTTGAGTTATCACGTCCTTTCTGGCGATGTCAGAACTGATAACTTAGATGAACTCCAGTCTGCTGAGACAGTTGAAGGTGGCTTAGTTGGGATTGATAAATCTGAGGGTGGCTACAAAATCAATGACGCGAAGGTTTTGCAAGCAGATATCCTCACAGATAATGGTGTCATTCACATCATTGACACCGTGTTGATACCGGCACTCGTATCCGTTAACTAAACGAGATCGGCACATCCGACATCGTCATAAAATCGCAGAAAAACACAGATAGATTGTCTGTGTTTTTCTGGGTTTATTTACACTTCTTATACTGTCAAAGATTGCCCAAAAAAAGAGTGGTAATGCCGGCTAAATTTAGCCCACACCAAGGATGCACCCACTCCGGGGAGGAATATCCAATTTGAGCTGAGATGCCCCTTCACCCGTCCACTCAAACTCAGCAGAACCGTATAACAACTTATTCGGTTTAGATTGCAAACCTGTCACCTCAAAAGTTACCTGAGATGCTGCACTTCCCACATTCAGGATAACAATCAATTCCTCAGTCCCCAAAATGCGAGCAAAGGCATAAGTTGCCGCATGAGCGTACAGAACTTGATAGCTGCCGGTGCGGAGACACTTATACTGATGGCGCAGGGCAATAAGCTGTTTATGGTAATCTAGAACATCCCGTTCCCAGTTAGATTCCATTGGAAACCCACGGCGCGAATCGGGGTCGAGCTTGCCTACTAAACCAACTTCATCACCATAATAAACGCTCGGTGCACCAGGGAACGTCATCAGCATCAGCGTTGCCAATTCTACACTCGGTTTATCACCGCCGGCAATCGAAATTAGCCGCGCTGTATCGTGACTGGCGAGTAAATTGAGCTGAGTTAGTTGAATTTCCCAAGGGTAAAGTTCCAGCAAATACTGAATCTTTTCCGCATATTCGGGTGCGAATAGGGGTGGATAAGGACTGTAGGATCTGTCCTTAACTTGGTCGATATCAACGCGATCACCGGCGGTAAAAGCAATGGTTGGCGCAGTAAATAGATAATTCATCACCCCGTCAAATTGCGTACCATCCAGCCACTCGCGGGAATCTCCCCAAACTTCCCCAACGATATAAGCTTCTGGGTTAGCAGCTTTGACGCGATCACGAAATTCTTGCCAAAAACCGGGTGTTTTAATTTCAAACGGCACATCTAAACGCCAACCATCAATGCCGAATTTAATCCAATATTCGGCAATTTCCATAATGTATTCCCGCACTTCCGGGTTGTCATGGTTGAATGCCGGCAGCGCCCGGTTGCCATCCCAACCCACATAATTCGCCGGGAATTCCCCATTATAAGCAGATAACGGCCAGCCTTCAATCTTAAACCAATCTAGCCAAGGCGAATGGGGACCGTTTTCCAAAACATCGTGGAAAAAGAAAAATCCCCGGCTGGAATGGTTGAACACCCCATCCAGAACCACTTTAATATTCCGTTCATGGGCGGCATCTAGCAATTCTTTAAAAGCTGGATTTCCGCCCAACATCGGATCGACTTGATAATAGTCGTGAGTATGGTAGCGGTGGTTACTAGCAGATTGAAAGATAGGCGTGAAGTAAATCGCGTTAATTCCCAAATCTTGCAGATAATCTAGCTGTTCCATCACGCCCCATAAGTCTCCGCCTTTGTAGCCTTGGAGTGTGGGCATTTCATGCCAATCTTCCCAAGAGGCATTTTTTAATAGCCGCTTGCGAGGCTGCTGGCTTTTAGCAAAGCGGTCTGGAAATATTTGGTAGAATACAGCGTGTTTGACCCAATCTGGAGTTTGAATTTGCATAGATTTTTAGTAGCCTTTCCTCGCTTAGGCTACAAGGGTCTAGCCGGCTTGTGGATCTAGCTTTGGGTAGAAAGCCGCTATTTTAGGGTTGGGGATGTGTCGGTTAGGGTTAGATGCCGGTTTTTTTGTCAGGAAATTTACACTTTACCTCTATTTCCAAATTGCTTTCGGCCTTGCCTTCTGTAATGTAAGGAATGCCGGCAGAGCCGCCCAGTTTCATCCCAAATTTGAGTGTAACCTCTTCAATCTCAGCCGCTCCAAAATCCTTAAAGGCACTCAAGACATACGAGGTATAGTCCCGAATCATCTTTCGCGCTAGCTGCATTTGGGCGATTGTGTCTGTTCCTAAACCCCTTTGCTCATCATAAGGGCTAGTGTTCCCTGGATTGAGATTAGTAAAAACTTTAGCGAGTTGATAGTCACTAATCCTGAAGGCCAGACAGATTATGAACGTATTAAAAGGTTCAGCTTGTTGTATGAAGAACTGTCACTAAAATTTGCGGAAATTTCAAATAATCGAACTGAAATTATCGATGAAGTTCGCACCAGTCTGCATGAAAGAATTAACCTTATCTTCTCACAATTATTAATAACCTATTGTGATATAGAGGAGTAATAAACCCCACAGGCCCAATTAATAGACATTTTTCACAAATGGGAGGTTATGCTTCCCATTTTTCATTCACCCTCCCACCCTAACCGGCTCTTAACCTAACATCCTGCCTTCCCCCCTTGCCAACGATCCCGCACAGTCCGACACTGGACATGAGAGATCACCGGCATTTGGGAGGAATTCAGTGAAAAAAGTCTTAGCGATCATCCTCGGCGGCGGCGCAGGCACCCGCCTCTATCCACTCACCAAACTACGGGCGAAACCGGCAGTTCCCATTGCCGGCAAATATCGCCTAATTGATATCCCCGTCAGTAACTGCATCAACTCAGAAATCTATAAAATCTACGTCCTTACCCAATTCAATTCAGCCTCCCTCAACCGCCACATCGCCCGTGCTTACTCGTTTTCTGGCTTCACGGAAGGGTTTGTGGAAGTGCTCGCTGCCCAACAAACCGCCGAAAACCCGAACTGGTTCCAGGGAACCGCAGATGCCGTGCGCCAGTATCTGTGGCTAATGCAGGAATGGGATGTTGATGAATACCTCATTCTCTCTGGCGATCACCTCTATCGCATGGACTACCGGCAGTTCGTGGAACGTCACCGCGAAACCGGCGCAGATATCACCCTCTCTGTCTTACCCATCGACGAGAAACGCGCCTCTGATTTTGGCTTATTGAAAATCGACGACAAAGGGCGGGTGATCTCCTTCAGCGAAAAGCCCAAAGGCGACGCCTTGAAAGAAATGCAGGTTGATACTACAACCCTCGGCTTATCACCTGAACAAGCCAAGAAAAGCCCCTATATCGCCTCAATGGGGATTTATGTCTTCAACAGAGATGTCATGGTCAAACTGTTGGAAGAAGCCCCAGATCGGACTGATTTTGGTAAAGAAATCATCCCCGCTTCCGCGAAAGACTACAACGTTCAAGCTTACTTATTCAACGATTACTGGGAAGACATTGGAACCATAGAAGCCTTCTATGAAGCCAACCTGGCTTTAACCAAACAACCGCACCCGGATTTTAGCTTCTACGACGAAAAAGCCCCCATCTACACTCGCGCCCGTTACTTGCCACCTACAAAACTGTTAGATTGTCAAGTCACTGAATCGATGATCGGAGAAGGCTGCATCCTCAAAGAATGCCGCATCGATCACTCTGTTTTAGGCGTGCGTTCTCGCGTGGAAGCCCGCTGCCACATCGAAGACTCTCTCGTGATGGGTTCTGACTTCTACGAACCCTTCGCCGAACGTCAATCCGGCTTACAAAAAGGCGGCGTACCTTTGGGCATCGGTTCCGACACCACCATTCGTCGCGCTATCGTCGATAAAAATGCTCGGATAGGCCGGCACGTCCAAATCATCAATAAAGATAGAGTAGAAGAAGCCAATCGTGAAGACGACGGTTTCTACATCCGTAGCGGCATCGTTGTCGTATTGAAAAATGCGGTCATTGCCGACAGAACTGTTATTTAGCATTTTGGATTTTAGATTTTGGATTTTGGATTAACCCTCTAAAATCTAAAATCTAAAGTCTAAAACTTCGATGACTAAACTCATTTTACTAATCGGGCTTCCTGGGAGTGGAAAAACTTATTTAACGCAATACTTGATCGCAGACTGCCCACGCCGGCACCACATCTCCACAGACGCAATCCGGGCTAAGCTATTTGGAGATGAATCGATTCAAGGGCCGTGGTTGCTTGTTTGGCGAGAAGTACAACGTCAGTTTCAGCAAGCCCGAATCCACGCCCCCTCAGCCATTTATGATGCCACCAATGCAGCCCGTAAACAGCGCCGCGAAGCCATTATGCTGGCAAGAAAGGCCGGTTTTACCCACATCACCGGCTTGTGGTTAGACACCCCCTTAAAGCAGTGCTTACAACGCAACCGGCAGCGAGGCCGGCAAGTCCCAGAAGAAGTCATCTTGCGAATGCACCGGCAGATGAGTGACGCCCCTCCAGCCCTTCAAGATGGCCTTGATCAGCTAATCCGTTGGTCGCCTGCCGGCATTAGTACGGAAATTGCGATCATACGCTAAGAAAAAACCGAACTAGAGGCATACCTAACCTTAGGTAATCTGAAGCTAGAGAAGTGAGAATTTTTTTTCTATCACCTCTTCATCAATCGGATAATACTAAGCCGATATCCGATTTTCCTCGTTTTGAGTGCAGCGCCGCCCTAAGACTTTTAACTGCAACTAAAGACACTCACAACTGGGCACTCAGCACTCTCTATGACGTTATAGAAAAAAAACTTTAAACTTATTCATTAAAACAGAGGTGACTGGTTAATGGCTGCAACCGATTTTAAAGACTACTATGCAATTTTGGGTATCAGTAAAACTTCCAGTGCGGATGACATTAAAAAGACTTACCGCAAACTGGCACGGAAATACCACCCAGACATGAATCCTGGCAATCGGGAGGCAGAAGCCCACTTCAAAGAAGTAACTGAAGCTTACGAAGTCTTATCTGACCCGGAAAAGCGCAAAAAATACGATCAATTCGGTCAATATTGGAAACAAGCTGGGCCAGGGCCAGGATGGTCATCTGCCCCTGGTGTAGATGTTAATAACTTCGACTTTAGCCAGTTCGGCAGTTTTGACGAATTCATTAACGAATTACTCGGTCGAGTTGGCAGCACCGGCCCTACTGCCGGTCGCAATCCGCGCTGGAATTATAACTACCGCACCAACACAGGTGGCCCAACCGGCTTTGGAGGCTTTGAAAATGGTTCAGGGGTTGGCAATCAATCAGCCGGCCCTTCTGCAGATCGAGAGGGAACGATTACTCTTACCTTTTCTGAAGCCTTTCAAGGTGTGCAGAGACGCTTGAGTTTGGGTAATGAAATGATTGATGTGCGAATTCCCGCCGGGGCTAAACCCGGAAGTCGCATTCGCGTTAAAGGTAAAGGTCAGCTCAATGCCTACAGCCAGCAGCGGGGAGATCTTTATTTAGTTGTCGAAATCCAGCCTCACACGTTCTTCCAATTTGATGGAGAGAATCTTGTCTGTGAGGTGCCGGTGACCCCTGATGAGGCCGTCTTAGGCAGTCAACTTGAAATCCCTACACCCGATGGGACTGTCACCATGAATGTCCCCGCCGGCATTCGTTCCGGTCAATCCCTACGGCTGCGTGGCAAAGGCTGGCCACGTCCAAAAGGAGGCCGCAGTGACCAACTGGTGCGAATCGTGATTGTGCCACCAAAAGATATCAGCGCGACTGAGCGCGAATTATACGAAAAAATTCGCGATTCTCGCAGCTTTAATCCCCGCAGTCATTTTCAGCAAATTCGCTTGTAAATTTTCTCCTCACCAAGTTTGTTAGGACGCGGCACTATCCCGCGTCTTTTTTTTATGAAGGTATTAAAAGGCCGGCTACAAAAGGGTTGATTATGTTGGTACTGGCAATTTTAAACCCTTTTTAGCTCCAAATAAAATATTAAGATTCAACGCTCTGCTAGATTTAACTTAGTTTTTGCCGGCCTAATAAAAAGCCCGACGAACTGCTAAATTGGAATCGAAGAGATTCAACTATAGATCACCGGCACTTCATTCTCGACTGTGCAGGCTGGCGTGACTCTGCCCAGCGAGTATTAAATTCAGATAAATACTCCTTGGCAATTTCCCCGTTGTTAAGAATCACCACATTTTCATCATTGCGCCGATCTGCATTATTCGAGAAATTATAAGAGCCGGTGATTACGGTATTATTATCAATCACAATAACTTTGTGGTGAAAAGCACTGGGATTACTATCTTGACGCACCGGCATCCCAGCACAGTAAAACTTAGGCAGTTCACTGTACTCCGTTTCACTGCCATTTTTTTCAAAAATTCCCTGCACATCCACTCCCGCTTTTGCGCGATTCAGCATCGCCGCACCCAGTTGTTCGTGAGTAAATGAAAAAGCCATAAATCGAATACTGCTTTTCGCATTATTAATCAGCGGCAACAATTTACTTGATACTTTATCCTCAGGGGCAAATAACACCTGTACCGACGTTCCATTTACGGTGACTTGTTGCAAATCCACTGTTGAGGGAGAAGAAGGGCCAAATTGGCCGGCCCACATTTCTGCAAATTCTTGCTCGAATATCACCGCTAATTCTGGCGAATTTAGAAAAATCGCATTATTGTTATTTCTTTGTGTGCCATTGATCGTTAAATTTGTGGAGCCGGTCCAGACGACTCGATTATCAAAGATAATAAATTTGTTGTGCATCAAATCCGGTCGGTCATCTGCCTTTACAGGAATTCCCGCCCGCTTTAGCTGAGCGAATTGTCCGTGTCCCGGATCTTTATCTTCTGCCAATCCATATTCGTCATCTGTCACCCATTTAATATCAACTCCGCGCTTCTTCGCGGCAATCAGTGCCTCAGCAATTGAATCGAGATTGAATTCAAATGCGGCAATATGAATACTACTTTTACTACTGTTAATATTAGTAACCAATTCGGCTACAATCGTATTATTTGGTGGGGTGGGATTGGTGAACTGAATTTGCCACCAAGATTTTTGGAATAAACCGCAGCCGGCTAATCCGCAAATAAGGGAAGCCATTAACAACGCAGAGATGGTGCGTCGATATTGAGTGCTGAGGAAGTTTGGGAAGGCTTTGAGTGTTATTTTTCCAAAGTCAATAATACGTTGTGGAATACTTTTTTTAAATTTAAGTTTTGAATTTTTGCTAGAACTTTGCTTAATTGAATTCATAACATTAAAAAATGAGAGTCTTCCTGTCTTGTCTGATCAAATCTAAATTGATATGTGAAAAATTACGGCTGTGCTTCCTCATGTGAACCTTCAACAAGCCGGCGAAGATTGAGAATCCATTCGGACGGTTCCTCTAGCAGTGGTTGCTTTAATAATGCTTGCTGCTGTGCCTTGTTTGGGGGTTGGTAATTTGGGTAAATCTTGGCAGCTTGTTCTAGAATCTCATTCAGTGAAGACTCACCGGCACGATCATCCCTGTCCTCTCCTGTGGTAACCCACTGATTGACTGATCGCATCAGCAAGCGGACGGCGCGAAGTTTGGGGGCGATGAAGGTTTCAGCCGCTTCCTCATCTAAATCAGCCGTGTCTCGCACAATTAGTTTGACACAGGCTAAGCCCCAGTCCAGCAAAGCGCTAGCTGCCGGCTCATCTAGTTGAGCGGTGAGAGCTTCATTGTCCAAAAGGCTTTCTGCGGCCAGATTCATCCGTTGCGTAAGCGGCTCAGTCATACAATTTTAGATTTTAGAGTGGAGATTGAGAAAATTTTATTTAAATGCTTGCTAGAAAAGGCGTTCAGATTCGTAGATTGGGTTGAGCATAGCCAAAGCTAACCTACAGGAAAATCCCAAAATGTGCCGCAGATGAGCGCAAGTGTGGCAGCGATCCCCACCGCAGAAGCCGGTGCCCTGTGAATCCCTCAAACGCCGGCTACCAGCAGTTAGTGGCCACTTTGCGCTAGACTGTAACAATTCATTCAAATTGTTTAGCTATAAAACGTTACGATAAGTCACATCGTATTAAATTTTTATTGGCCTTTACACAAATTGCTTCAATTGAGGACTCTATCAGGGTTCCCAGCCGAAATCTTGAGGCTGGAAAACGGCTTAACAGTGATTCACCAATCGGTTCCGGCCACACCTGTGGCTGTTGTAGATGTTTGGGTCAGAGCCGGCGCAATGGCAGAACCGGCGCAATGGTCTGGAATGGCGCACTTTTTAGAACACATGATCTTTAAAGGCACCGATCTGATGCCGCCTGGGGTATTTGATTGCGTAATCGAAAATCGGGGCGGAATGACAAATGCGGCCACGAGTCACGACTACGCACATTTCTTCACGCTCACAGCAGCCGAGTATTTAAAAGATACCCTGCCGGCTTTGGCAGAACTTATTTTACACGCCGCTATCCCAGACGATGAATTTGTCCGCGAGCGCGATGTCGTGTTAGAGGAAATCCGTCAAACTGCTGATAACCCGGACTGGTTAGCCTTTCAAGCCCTGATGGAGATTGTTTACCCTCGCCACCCCTACGGACGGCCAATCCTGGGAACTGAGGCTAAATTGATGCAGCATTCACCCCAGGAAATGCGGAGTTTCCACCGAACGCACTATCAACCAGAAAACATGGCTGTCGTGATAGTCGGTGATGTGGAGTTGGAACCGGCCCTGGAATTAGTGAATCAAGCCTTTGAGAAATTTCCCGTCCCAGAAAAATGTCCCAAAATCCAAACCGAAGCTGAACCGCCGATGATCGAAATCCGCCGGCGGGAACTGTATGTTCCCCGGTTGGAACAGGCGCGGCTAATTATGGCTTGGACAGGACCAGGGGTCGATCAGTTACAAGATGCTTACGGATTAGATTTACTCTCGGTGCTGCTAGGAGAAGGGCGAACCTCTCGCTTAGTCCGGGACTTGCGGGAAGAGAGGCGATGCGTTCAAGGGGTTAACTGTAGTTTCTCCCTACAACAGGAATCGAGTTTGTTAACGATCAGTGCCTGGTTAGATCCAAAAAATGTGGAGTCGGTGGAAGCATTGATTTGCGAGCATCTCATGCAATTGCAAGCAAAACCAATTTCTGAAGCAGAACTCGCTCGCTGCAAACGCTTGCTGTGTAATGACTATGCCTTTTCAACAGAAACCCCGATTCAGCTAGCCGGTTTATACGGTTATTACCATACCATTGCCCGCTCGGAAATGTCTGTGACGTATCCGACAAAAATTCAGTCCTATCAAGCCAAAGATTTACAGCGTTTAGCCGCTCAGTATCTCTCCCCCTACTACTACGCAGTTACGGTGCTTAAACCTCTTTAATTCTTAATTCGTCACCGGCATTTAGCTCGCTCCATCTCCCCATTTTCTAAAATCCCATCCCCAACTAAAACGTGAATCAAACTTTAATGCAATCTTTTCAGAACCGGACTGTTCATCGCACTGTTCTCAACAATGGGATGGTAGTGCTATTGGTAGAAAATCCCGCTGCCGATATTATTGCCTCTCGGATTTTTGTCCGCGCCGGCAGCCGGTGCGAACCCAGACATCAAGCGGGGCTAGCTCACCTACTCGCAGCAGTTCTGACAAAAGGAACTAGCCGGCTTTCTTCCCTAGAAATTGCTGAGCAGGTAGAGTCTGTTGGAGCGAGTCTGGGTGCAGATGCCACCCCAGATTATTTCTTGCTAAGTCTGAAAACCGTTTCCTCTGACTTTGCTCAGATGCTCGACTTGGCGGGGCAACTGCTGAGAGCGCCAACTTTCCCAGAAGCAGAGGTGGAACTGGAACAATGCCTCACACTTCAAGGCATTCGCTCTCAGCAGGAACAGCCGTTTGCGATCGCATTCGAGCAGCTGCGGCAAGCCATGTACCCGGATCATCCCTATGCCTTCTCTAGCCTGGGAACCGAAGCCACGGTTTCTCAACTGACGTGCGACGATCTGCACCACTATCACCAAACGTATTTCCGCCCAGATAATGTAGTTATTAGTTTGGCCGGTCGGATTGCGCCAGAATACGCCCTGGAACTAATCAGTGAAGTGTTTGGAGATTGGCAAGCACCGGCAACGCCTCTGCCGGCTCTGGTGCTGCCGGTGCCGAACCCTAAACCTCAGCAAATTGTCACTCCCCTCCAGACGCAGCAATCGATTGTTATGCTGGGCTATCTCGCGCCTTCTGTACGGTGTGCAGAAACCACAGAAGCGCCCGAAAATTCAAGTGAACCTTTAAACTTCCCCACCACCAAAGCAGTCAGCGCCGATTATGCAGCGCTGAAGCTCCTGAATACTTACTTAGGAAATGGTCTCTCCAGCCGGCTGTTTGTGGAATTGCGAGAGAAGCGCGGCTTGGCTTACGAAGTTTCGGCACTGTATCCTACGCGTCTGGATACGTCCCAGTTTGCGGTTTACATGGGCACTGCACCCGACAACACTGCAACAGCGCTAGCCGGCTTGCGGACAGAAGTAGAGCGCCTCTGCAACGTGGTACTCAGTGATGAAGAATTACAAGCAGCAAAGAATAAGTTGCTGGGGCAGTACGCTTTAGGTAAACAAACCAACGCTCAACTCGCTCAGGTGTTTGGCTGGTACGAGACGTTAGGGCTGGGAATTGAATTCGATTCGAGTTTTACCGCAGCGATTAGTGCGGTGACGGCACCTGTGGCTCAGCAAGCGGCTTGCCGATATTTCAGTGAACCTTTTATCTCTTTGGTCGGGCCGGCTGCTGCGGTGACTCAAGTGCCGGTTGTGGCCCTTTCCTAGGGCAATCGAGCAAAATAACTGACCCACACTCGATTAAAATCCCTTTCCAATTTCCAGAAAAAGGGTTTTGCTGGGCTGAGGGTTGAACCTATCAATCAGCGTTAAAATCTGCGGCTTGCGGCGAGTGCTAGCGGGGGAATTCCCTAAGGAATGCTCAAGTCGGCTCAGCTGCAAGTTTGGTGTGGCAACTTGCAACGCGCTATAACTCTTTGCAAGTGTTATTTTTCGCTTGTCATAATAGATGAAATTATTTTTATTTGAAAGAAGTATTTCCGAGTTTCTATAGATACAGAAAAACTCGTCTTCAGCATCAAGGTTTTTCCCTGCAATTACAAATTCTGGGTCAAACAACTCTATTTTTGTAAAGATTTAATTTGACCTTTAACAACTTTCTTACCACAAGCCGGTGAAGTGCGATAATTGATGCCATCATCAGGAATTTGTCAAGGGTGTAGTTTAAAATTTGTTGGTAATAAAATTGACAAATCATTTTTTTTATGATGTCAAAAACCCCAGTTCGCGTGGCCTGGTTAATTGGCTGTGGGATCTGTTATAGCTTCAATTTCATCGGCATCGCCAACGCTCAAATTACCCCAGATACAACTCTGCCGCGTAACACAACGGTTACCCCAGCCGGCAATGTCATCCAGATTGAAGGCGGAACCCAAGCCGGCAGCAGTTTATTCCACAGTTTCCGAGAATTTTCTGTTCCGACAAATACCGAAGCATTCTTTAACAATGCAGCCGATATTCAAAATATCTTCAGTCGCGTCACCGGCAGCACAATTTCCAACATTGATGGTTTAATTCGCGCTAACGGGACAGCTAACCTGTTTCTGCTTAACCCAAATGGCATCCTGTTTGGCCCCAATGCCCGGTTAAACATCGGGGGTTCCTTTATGGGGACAACGGCAAACAGTATTCAATTTGCCGATGGCAGCGAATTCAGTGCGGTTAATCCCACTGCCCCACCGATATTGACCGTGAATGTCCCGATTGGCTTACAATTAGGGCCAAATCCAGGCGGAATTCAAGTCGAAGGGTTGGGGAATCAACTTGCATTTGATCCAGAAACTTTAGCAACCCTTCGAGAAGATAGACCGGCTGGACTTGAAGTGAATGCCGGCAATACCTTAACCCTGGTTGGCGGTAATATTACACTTGTTGGCGGCAATTTAACCGCAGAATCTGGGCGAATTGAACTGGGAAGCGCTGCCGGTGGAACCGTCGCCCTCATACCCACGAATTCAGGCTGGACGCTTCAGTATCCAGATATTCAAAATTTTCAAGATATCCGTCTTTCTCAAGCGGCTTCCATTAGTAGCAGTGGCACCGGCGGCGGCGACGTTCACCTCATGGGCCGGCGCATTACGCTGAGTGAAGGTTCAGCCATTTTAGCCGATACCTTGGGCGACCAACCCGGAGGCAGCCTGATTGTTCGTGCCACCGAATCCGTTGAATTAACCAGTAGTCCCGGTGCATTTTCCAGCAGTCTCTTTGCCAGCGTTGACCCCGGCGCAACCGGCAATGGCGGCAAGTTGCTCATCGAAACCGATCACTTGAGTGTTGCAGATGGCGCGATTATTGGAGCAGATACCTTTGGATCTGGCAACGCCGGCAGTTTAACGATCCAAGCAAATTTAGTAGAATTCCTGGCCGGCAGCGTGGTAGAAACTTCTGTGTATACAGGAGCCACAGGTCAGGGCGGAAACTTAATTATTCAAGCGGAGCGCTTGTTAGTAACAGATGGGGCACAAGTTTTAACCTTTACCCTAGGTGGCGGTGATGCCGCCCAAATGACGGTAAAAGCCAGAGAAGTTGAAGTCACTGGCACTTCAGAATCTGGAATATTTGCCAGCGTTTTAGCCGCCTCTGTCGAACCGGGGGCAACTGGCAACGGCGGTAAACTCACCATCGAAGCCGAAAGCTTGCGAATCACCAATGGTGCGCGGGTGGGCGTTGAAAGCCTAAGTTTTGGTAATGCCGGGGAAGTCAGCGTGCGGGCAAATCTGGTTGAAGTTGCCGGTACTTCAGTCTTGGGAAGTCCGAGCACATTATCCGCTGACACCACAGATGCCGGTTTGGGAGGTGACTTAACCCTGGAAACGGCAAGGCTGATCGTCCGGGATGGCGGACAGATCGCCACGGGCACCTTGGGCAGCCGTGCGGGGGGGAACCTGAATATTAAAGCCTCTGAGTCTGTTGAAGTGAGCGGGTCAGTGCCGGCAGTTCCTCCCATCAAGCGCGACTTTTTCCGCGATGAGTCAGGACAGCATTTTCCCAGCGGGTTATTTGCCAGTTCTCAGGGAACTGGAGATGCCGGCAACTTAATCCTTGAGACACAGCGGCTGATCGTTGGTGATGGGGCGCAAGTCTCCGTCAGTTCCAATCAAACGGGGGGTGCCGGCAACCTTAATCTGAATGCCGACCAGATCCGCCTTGATCGAGGAATACTCAGCGCCGCCGCCGCCCAAGGAAATCAAGGTAACATGACCCTCAACGCCTCTGATATTCAACTACAGCGCGGCAGCCAAATCACCACAAACGCCACCGGCACCGCCACCGGCGGCAATATTACCATCAATGCCGATACCTTAGCTGCCTTGGGAAATAGCGATATCACTGCCAATGCCACCGGCAGCTTTGGCGGTCAGGTTATTATCAATGCACAAGGCATTTTTGGCACAGAATTTCGGCCAACGCTGACGATCCAGAGTGATATTACTGCCACCTCCAGCCTCGGCGCACAGTTTAGCGGCACTGTACAACTGAATACCCCCGATGTCGATCCGGCTTCAGGTGTGGTTGAGTTAGCCCAAAAGCCGGTTGATCCGAGCACTCAAATTGCTGCCGGTTGCACAGCAGCTAGAGGCAGTAGCTTCACCGATACCGGACACGGCGGTTTGCCGGCTGATCCCACTCAAACCCTCAGAGGAACAGCACGTTGGCAGGATCTGCGTCCCCTAGAAGCTGTTGGGCAGATTGTAGGGGAGAGCGAAAGAGGGGGAGAAAGGGAGACGGGGATTTCCCAATTTTCAGTTGCCAACCCCCAGCCCCCAATTATTGAAGCAACTGGATGGATTATCAATAACAAAGGTCAGATGGAGCTGGTAGCAAAGGCTCCCAATCTCACTTTTTCTAGTTCTTGGAATCAGTCGGCTGGTTGTGACAATTCAGCAACTCCTCTGAATTAGGGTTTCAAGTAAACTAATTTTTTTAATTCTATTAATAAGGCAAGATTTCTATGTGCAAATACCCGAGTTTTCTAGCCTCGATAATGAACAGTGCTGTCTGTTTGAGCTTGATAGCAGCCGGCACTGTTAACGCTCAAATTATCCCAGATACAACACTGCCAAATAACAGCAACGTCAACGCTGCCGGCAACACAATTCAAATTGAAGGCGGAACCCAAGTCGGCAACAATTTATTTCACAGCTTCCGGGAATTTTCTGTTCCGACAAATCGCGAAGCTGTTTTTAACAACTCCTCTACAATTAAAAATATTTTCAGCCGCGTCACCGGCAGCACAATCTCTAATATTGACGGATTAATTCGCGCCAACGGAACGGCTAATTTATTTCTGCTCAATCCCAATGGCATGATTTTTGGCCCGAATGCCAAGCTTGATATTGGGGGATCTTTTATTGGAACAACGGCGAACAGTCTTCTATTTGCCGGCGGTACTTCCTTCAGCGCGATCAATCCCCAAGCGCCTCCTTTATTAACTGTTAATGTACCCATTGGGTTGCAAGTGGGTGAAAATTCAGGAGATATTGTTGTTCTAGGTGCCGGTCGCTCTTTAAGTTTTAGTTTAGAAACTGGATTAGAACGAGAAGCCCCAATGACCTCTTTAAGTGTCAAAGCCGGTCAAACCTTAGCCTTAGTTGGGGGAAATATTCATCTAGAAGGTGGAAATTTAATCGCCCCCGCCGGCACGATTAATTTACTCGCTTTATCGAATGGCGAAATTGCCATTAATTCTAATGCTTCTCAAATTACCTTAACGCCTGAAACATCTGCCCAATTTAAGGATATCCGCCTAACTCAATCGGCTTCAGTTGATACCAGTGGCGATCCAGCCGGCTTGCTTCAATTTCAGGCGCGACGACTCACACTTGAAAACGGTTCAGTCATCTTTTCCATTAACGAAGGATCAGAATTAGCTAAAAGTTTAACCTTTAATATTTCCGAGTCAGTTGAATTAATTGGCAGAACTCCGGATGGAAAGTTTCCCAGCAGCATTATTTCTTGGACAAAAGCAAGCGGCGGCGGGGGCGAATTAAGCATTAACACCAATCAATTGATGCTCAGAGATAGTAGCGGGATACTTTCTGCCACAGACGCCACCGGCAATGCGGGTAATATTAATCTTCAAGCAAAGCAAGTTAGCTTAGGCGGACTGTCAACGAATGGGGGAAGTTTAACCGCTATTCAGTCGAATCCGTGGCCAACTTCAACAGGAAATGGAGCGAATGTCACAATAGCTGCTGAACAACTAACCGTGGAAAATGGAGCAGTGATTTCCGTATCAACTTTTGGTGCCGGCCAAGGTGGCAATATTAATATTCAAGCAGAACAGGTAAAGATTCGAGGTCGCTCTATAAACGGTCAAATTCGCAGTGGATTGTATGCGCGGACAACTCTGAATAATGCGACAGCATTAACAGGAGATGCCGGCACCGTTTCCGTAGCAGCCGATAGCTTAAGTCTTAGTGATGGGGCAGCAATTAATGTAGCAAGTTTAGGAACCGGAGAAGCCGGCAATATTGAACTCAATGCTAATACCGTAGAACTCAATAACGACGCTCTGATTACAGCCACCCGACGAGCCGGCCAGCAAGGTAATATTAGAATTCGCGCTCAAAATTTAAAATTACGTCAAGAAAGCCTAATTACAACCAATGCTAGCAGTACAATTGTTACCGATTCTGGGCAAGAAATTCCCACCAATGCGGAAGAGGTAAATGGCGGTAATATTGCCATCAAAACAGATAACTTAGTTGCCCTAGAAAATAGTGACATTAGTGCCAATGCAGAAACAAGTTTTGGTGGAGGAGTTACTATCAATGCTAGCGGCATTTTTGGCACAGAGTTTCGACCAACGCAAACCCCCAACAGCGATATCACTGCCACTTCCCAACTCGGCGCACAATTTACCGGCATTGTACAAATCAATACCCCCGATGTCGATCCGGCTTCAGGTGTGGTTGAGTTGCAAGAAAGTCTCGCTGATCCCAGCACTCAAATTGCCACCGGCTGTGTCACCTCCAACAGTGAATTTACCCTCACAGGACGCGGCGGCTTACCTTCTGATCCGACTCAAACACTGGCAGGCATGGCAATCTGGCGAGATTTACGCCCGGTTGGGATTGAGGGCAGCAATACAGCAGCAGCCAGGGCGCAAGCCGGTTCAATAGATGTCCTAGTCCCTAAGCCCCATCTCCCAATCATCGAAGCCACGGGATGGGTTAGAAATCATCAAGGACAGGTTGAATTAGTGGCAAAAGCTCCCAATGTTAGTTTTTCGAGTCCTTGGAATCCGTTGGCTCAGTGCCATAATTAATTTAGAAGGTCAGGTAATCAGGTGCACAACAGGAGGTTGCTTAACTTATCTTGAAAAATTTATGTATCGTCTTTTCCAATATCACCCAGCCTGGATCATTGGTTTTGCACTTGGCTATTGTGCAATTTCCCCTATCGCTCACGCGCAAGTTATACCAGATACAACGCTGCCGAACAATACAGAAGTAACCCCAACCGACAATATAATTCAAATTGACGAAGGAACCCAAGCCGGCAGCAATCTTTTTCACAGTTTTAAAGAATTTTCTGTGCCGGCACATATCGAAGCATTTTTTAACAATTCCGCCGACATTCAAAACATTTTCACTCGCGTAACCGGCAGCAACATTTCCAATATTGAGGGATTAATTCGAGCCAACGGAACTGCCAATTTATTTTTGCTCAATCCGAATGGCATTATTTTTGGGCAAAATGCGCGGTTAAATATTGGGGGTTCTTTCACCGGCACCACAGCCGACAGCATCCAATTTGCAGACGGGAATGTTTTTTCCGCGAAAAATCTGCAATCATCACCACTTTTAACAGTTAACGTACCGATTGGTTTGCAATTTGGCATCAATCCGGGCACAATTGTCAATCAATCTCGCCCGGACAGCTCAACGGCACCTTTAACAGAAGGGTTGCAAGTCAAAGCCGGCCAAACCTTAGCCCTTGTTGGCGGTGATGTAATCTTCTCTGGCGGCAGTGCAACCGCAAGCGGGGGCGAAGTGCATTTGGGTGCGGTAAAAAGTTCGGGAACCGTTAGCCTCACTCCAACTGCTACCGGCGGCAACTTTGGATACACCGGCATTACCCAGTTCGGTACAATCGATCTCGCTGGTGCGACGGTAAACACCACCGGCATAGGCGGCGGCGCGATCAAGATGCGGGGCGAAACCGTCAATATTCGAGAGGGATCGAGCGTAATTTCCGATACCCTGGGCGATCAAAATGGCAGAGGCATCGAGATTCAAGCAGCGCAATTTAACTTACTCAATTCCTCGATATCTACAACAACATTGGGTGCCGGCAAAGGGGGAGATTTAACCGTTCGCGCCAGCCAAACCGTGCAAATGGCCGGCAGCAACCCGCTAGCATTTACCAGCTTATCAAGTGATACCGCTGGTGCCGGTGCCGGCGGCAATCTTACGGTTGAAACCGACAATTTCCAACTTCAAGGGGCAGCCTTCTTATCAGCTAGCACCTATGATGCCGGCACCGGGGGGAATTTAACTGTGCGGGCTACAGATTCAGCCGTGTTTGTAGGTACAGGATTTGACACGATGGAACTGCTCATCGGTGCCGCTATATTGGGGCAGTTTCGCCCAACGGAGGATCGGATTGGCGGTATGTTTTCGATAGCCAGTGGCACCGGCACCGGCGGGAATATGGCGATTGAGACGAACTCGCTGATTATGCAAAATGGTGCGCTGATGTTCAGTCCGGCAAAAGCACAAGGTGATAGCGGAAAAATTGACATTCAGGCTGTCAGTTCCGTTAATCTCGTTGCCTCTGGCATTCTCACAGCACCCGGTCCGGGAAGTAGCGGTTCCACCGGCAACGTCACGGTCAACACCGGCACCCTAACAATCCGGGACGGGGCGATACTTTCTAGCGCCACCATCGGCAGTGGATCGGCTGGAGATGTGATTGTCAAAGCTTCTGAGTCGGTGGAGGTTTCAACAACGATACCGGGTGCCCTGCTATCCACAGGGATTACAAATACTAGCTTTTTCGGCACTGGCGCAGGCGGCGACATTGAGATCGACACAAAAAGGGTCGTCAATCAAGCCGGTGGGCTAATTGTGGCAAATAGCGGCGGGGTGTTCGGCACCGGCATCGTGACCACTGGCGGGCCGGGGGGTAATGTTGTGATTAATGCCAGCGAATCTATCGAAATTAACGGCGTTTCTGCGGATGGGAGCATCACCAGCGGCCCTGGCACCACCACGTTCACTGGTTCGCCCGCCGGCAATCTTACCATCAGCAGCCCGAATATAAAAATCTCCGACGGAGCGATCGTCTCAAGCGCAACGCTGGGTTCTGGATCTGGGGGAACGATTCGCGTGAATGCGTCCGAGTTGCTAGAGTTGGTCGGCATATCCCCAATAACCGGCCTTCCCGCTACTTTAGTCACCTCATCAGGACGGGCAGACTTAGCGCAGCTTGTCGCAAGCGGGGCGGGCGGAGATTTGCAAATTAATGCAGGTTCAGTCATCGTCCGTGATGGGGCGGCGCTGGATGTGCGGAGTTTTGGTACTGGCGACGCCGGAACGCTTGATATTAACGCCCAGTCGGTTCGCCTAGAGAGGCAAGGCACACTCAACGCCGCCACAACAACGGGTGCCGGTGGTGACATTCAAATTCGCACCCAAGACTTACAATTGCGCCAGGGCAGCCGAATTACAACCGATGCCGGCAATACGGATGGCGGTAACATCACTCTTGGTACAGAAACCTTGGTCGCGTTAGAAAATAGTGATATTACCGCTAACGCCCAAGAAGGATTTGGTGGCAGAGTCAGTATTACCTCCCAAGGCATTTTTGGCATTCAGTTTCGCGATGTCCTCACGCCGCAAAGTGATATCGCCGCCACCTCTAATCTTGGCCCTCAGTTCACCGGCACCGTGGAAATTAATACCCCCAATGTTGACCCCGCTTCTGGGTTAATCGAGCTGCCGGCACGCCCAACCGATCCGGCTCAAATATCTGCCGGTTGCGCCAAACAAGGTAACAGTTTCACGATTACCGGACGCGGTGGTTTACCTTCCGAGCCAACTCAAACCCTTGCCGGCACAGCAGTCTGGCGAGATCTGCGCCCGGTGGGAGAGTTCGCAAGAGGTGAAACGCGGGAGCAAGCCAGCATCACAAATGCCCCAGTCTCCAACCCCCCATCCCCACTGGTTGAAGCGACTGGATGGACAGTCAATGCCAAAGGACACGTTGAACTGGTGGCAAAAGCTCCGAATGTGACTCTTTCAAGTTCTTGGAATCAGGCGGCTAACTGCAATGATTAAGCGAATAATAGGCAAATTCTGGAAACGTTTGACATCGATTCCTGCCAGTATTGGGTTAGGATTACTCACTTTCTTTGTGGTGACAGCCGTGTTGCCGAGTATCGCCGCACAGCCTTTGGATTCTAAATTTTCGAGTTTAGAGTTTCCATTAGGATCTAATAGTCGTGAACAAGTACAGATTTTTGCGGCTCAAGGGGATGCCGGCATCTCACCAAATACGCAATCAATAAACTTTCTTGAAGAAGGCAGAAACCTTTACGACTCGGGACGCTTTTCTGAAGCGGCTGCTGTCTGGGAAGAGTCCGTTAAAAATTATGAAAATCAGGGTGATGGGCTTAATCAAGCGGTCAGTTTAAACTATTTATCAATTGCTTATCAAGAACTAGGACAATGGGAGCCGGCGCAAACAGCAATTACCCAAAGTCTTAACTTACTTAATGGCAATAAACAAAGGGCGAAAGGTCATACACAAGTTCTTGCCCAAGCCCTCAATACACAAGGAAGTTTACTACTAGCCACCGGCCAAACTGAAGCCGCTCTAGAGAGTTGGAAACAGGCAGAAAAAGCCTATACAGAAATTGGAGATCGCGTCGGCATTCTAGGCAGCCAAATTAACCAAGCCCAAGCCCTGCAAACCCTCGGACTGTACCGGCGAGCGCAAACCACCTTAGAGCGAATCAGCCAACAACTGCAAGCCGAACCCGATTCCTCAATCAAAATAACAGGATTGCGGAGTTTGGGCGACACCTTGCAAGTTGTGGGAGATGTCGGCAAATCTCAAGAAGTCCTCGCGCAAAGTTTAGCCATTGCCCAACAGCTCGATTCCCCAACTGAGATCAGTTCCACCCTCTTGAGTCTGGGAAATAGTTATAGAGCTTTGCAACAGACTGATAAAGCCATAGAAAGTTATCAAGAAGCAACTGAAAATGCTCCAAATTCCCTCACGAAAGTAGAAGCTCAACTCAATCTATTAAGCCTACTCCTAGAAACCAAAAAATGGGCAGATGCTCAATCCTTGTTACCCCAGATTGAATCACAACTGAGCAATATACTCCCTAGCCGAGCCGGTGTTTACGCTCAAGTTAATTTCGCTGAAAGTTTAATGAAATGGGACACCGGCTCAGGTAACCCGAACCCAAACAATGCCACATCCCCAATCCTTAATGCCCAACAAATCGCTAAAACTCTAGCAAAAGCTGTGGAGCAGGCGAAAATGCTGGGAGACTCGAAAGCGGAATCTTACGCCCTCGGTCAACTCGGACATTTATATGAAGGTTCCACACAGTGGAAAGAGGCTAGAAGCTTGACAGAGCAAGCCCTCGTGCTGGCGCAAGCGAGTAGTGCTGATTATATTGTGGCTCGTTGGCAAGGACAGCTAGGCCGTATTTTGAAACAGGAAGGCGATACTTTTGGTGCGATCTCCGCTTATACAGAAGCTGTTAATACGCTGCAATCTCTTCGCAGTGACTTAGCCGCGATTAATCCTGATATTCAGTTTTCTTTTAATGAGAGTGTTGAACCTGTTTACCGGCAGTTAGTGAGTTTGCTGTTGCAATCTAATCCAAGTCAGCAAAATCTCCAGAAAGCTCGTGAAGTGATTGAAGCCTTGCAAGTGGCAGAATTGGATAACTTTTTCCGGGAAGCTTGTTTGGATATCAATCGTCAGCAAATCGATCAACTTGATCCAGCTGCTGCGGTTATTTACCCAATTATTTTGCCTGATCGCTTAGAAGTGATCCTGTCACTACCGGGAAAACCTTTAAGCCATTACACGACGGTTTTACCTCAAAATGAAGTAGAAACTATTTTGGGGCAGTTTCTGGAATCTTTAAATCCATTTTTTGCCAATCAAGATCGGTTACGCCTTTCTCAACAAGTTTATAGTTGGCTGATTGAGCCGACAGAAAAGCAGTTAGCCCAAAGTGAAATTAAAACCCTAGTCTTTGTGCTCGATGGAGTTTTGCGGAATTTGCCAATGGCGGCACTCTCCGATGGAAAGCAGTATCTTGTGGAAAAATATAGTGTTGCCCTAGCGCCTGGACTGCAACTGCTAGCCACACAGTCTTTGCAAAAAGAGAAAATTAAGGTTTTAACCGCCGGCTTGTCTGAGGCGCGTCAAGGTTTTTCAGCCCTGCCGGGAGTACAGATGGAAGTGCAGCAGATTTCGTCTGAGGTGCCGGCAAAGATTTTTTTAAATCAAGAGTTTACTGTCGCCAACTTGCAAAAACAGCTGACTGCAAAGAATTATCCGGTTGTTCACTTAGCGACTCATGGGCAGTTTAGCTCTAACTCAGACGAGACTTTTATTCTGACTTGGAATGAGAAAATCAAAGTAAAAGAGTTTGAAAGCTTGCTGCGATCCAGAGAACAACAAGAAAACGTCCCCATCGAATTGCTGATCTTGAGTGCGTGTCAAACGGCTGCCGGTGATAAACGGGCGGCGTTGGGGTTGGCAGGAGTGGCTGTGCGATCAGGGGCCGGCAGTACCCTAGCCACCCTGTGGTCAGTCAAAGACCAATCTACTGCCGAACTGATGAGTGAGTTTTACCGAAAAATCACCCAATCTGGTGTATCCAAAGCTGAAGCTTTGCGTCAAGCTCAACTCAGTCTGCTGAAGAACCCTGGATCTGAACATCCTTTTTACTGGGCACCTTTTATTCTGGTCGGGAATTGGCGCTAAGATCATTCGCCAAATATCTAAATTAATTCTTCAGGGAGATTGACAATCTTAAAATAAATCAGTATTGGGCGAACTATTTCCGAATACTCACCAATCTGGTGTATCCAAAGCTGAAGCTCTGCGTTAAGCGCAGCTTACTTTGTAGAAAAAACTGAGTCTAAGCCTTCTTTTTACTGGTCACCTTTTGTTTTAATCGGGAATTAGCGCTAAAATCATTCAATAAATCTTTAAATTATTTCTCGAGTAAGATTTACAATATTATGAAAGGGTGCTAATAAAGTCGGCTTAAATAAAAAACCCTAAGAGGTAACACCATGAAGTTTAAACAAAAGAAACCTTTACCCATCGCGATCTTATCCACCGGCGTATTCCTGGCAATGGCTACCATACTTGGGCTGCAACCATCGGCTAAAGCGCAACAACAGCCGGTGAATCAAGCGTCCAATCTTCCAGATGCTTCAGTTCTCCGCATCACTTTTGATCCTCCTGGACCCGGAAAGCCCAAAGATACAGCAGGGGGAGCGTCTAGAAACGGCGGCCAATGCTCTCAGGAGTTAGCCGCGCAAAGTTCCTGTGTCAAGCCGCTCATGCCGACCACTCAAGAGGGGCTAACCGTGGCAGAACGCCCTGTGTTTTTGGTTTACGTTCCCGAAACCTCGGCTAAACAAGTATTTTTTAGTTTGGTCGATGAAAATAATCAACATATTTACCAAACCAAAGTCCCCATTGCCGGCAATTCGGGAATTCTCAGTTTCCAACTCCCAGATAATGCACCGGCCTTGGAAATTGGTAAGAATTATCAGTGGGCTTTTATCATCGTTGGCGAACAAGGACTCAGACCAGATAGCCCCGTCGTCCAAGGAAGCATCAAACGAATTGAAGCTGATGCAGCTCTTAAGAGCCAGTTAGCCAATGCCAGCCCTCTAGAACGTGCAGCTCTGTATGGAAAAGCTGGCATTTGGATAGATACGATCAGCACTCTAGGCGAACTGAGAAAATCCCAACCAGCAGATACCAACCTAGCAGAGAGCTGGAAGAAATTGTTAACATCCGTGGGTTTAGAGGCAATTGCAGCCCAGCCATTCTTGTAAAGGAGAAGTTATGTTAACCGATAGAGAAGCTGCTGAGAGTCAATAACTGTCAGCAGCTTCTTAGCAGGGCAGCGCTAAAATTAAATAAGATTAGGGGTGATAGAAACTGGGTTAATTTCCAGACCCTGGGTCAGTTAATTGAAATTTGGCTATCGACCCAGTTTTGAATGTCATTTCTAGATGCCGGGGAAACATGGGGCGAAAGCTCAGCAAGCGAATTTGGCAATGGCGCGGTGTCCTCGTGAGCGCCCCCTTGGTAGCGGGTTTAGTGATTGCTGCAAATTCTTTTGGGTTGTTTCAGCTTCTAGAGTGGGCAACGCTCGATAAATTTTTTCGCCTGCGCCCCCGCGAACCCGTCGATCCGCGCATTGTGATTGTCACCATTGATGAATCAGATATCACTGGGTTTAAGCAGTGGCCAATGTCTGATGCAGATCTGGTTAAATTAATCGAAAACTTAAAAAAACAGCAGCCCTTGGCGATCGGCATGGATCTGTATCGCAATCTGCCGGTGGAACCAGGGCATGAGGCATTGGTAAAAGTCTTCCAGTCCACACCTAATCTGATTGGCGTGGAGAAAGTGGCGGGCGAGACGGTTGCCCCACCAGGGATTTTAAAGAAACAAGATCAAGTCGCTTTAGCAGATTTCGTCCTTGATGCAGATGGCAAAGTGCGGCGGGGTTTGCTGTCAGTCAAACCGAATGAAAAGGAACCCTCGCAATTAAGCTTGGCGGTGCGCTTGGCACTAATCTATCTGGAAAAAAAGGGCATTGGCTTAGAAAGGGTAGATGCCGGCAAGATGCATTTAAAGTTAGGCAGAGCTTTATTTGTGCCCTTAAAAAGCAATGAGGGAGGCTATGTTGGTCTTGATGCCGGCGGTTATCAAATTTTGCTGAATTATCGGGGGATGCGAAATAACTTTAAGAGCATATCGATAACAGATGCGTTAGCAAACCGGATAGACCCGAAGAGTTTGCGAGATCGGATTGTTTTAATTGGCGTCACTGGGCAAAGTTTTAATGACTTTTTTTTGACTCCCTACGGCAATAGTTTTACCGGCAGCCCTAGTCGCACGCCAGGGGTTGTGATTCACGCCAATTTAACCAGCCAAATTGTGAGTGCTGCCTTAGAAGGGCGTCCATTTATCAAGGTTTGGCATGAGCCGATGGAGTGGCTGTGGGTTTTAGCTTGGTCTTTTGCCGGCGCTTCCGTAAGTTGGACGCTACTGGTTTCCAAACTATTTAGACAAAATATAGTCTTGAGATGGATGGTTCTCGGCAATGGAATTTTAGTGCCGGTAACTATTTTGATTGGCACCAGCTATGTTGCATTTTTGGTTAGCTGGTGGATTCCTACTATCTCGCCATTAGTTGCTTTTTTGCTATCTGCCATTACGGTTGCCGGTTATTACAATCGGGGAGTGCAGCGCGAAAGTGAGAGAAAATTATCTCAATTCTTAGAAGCAATGTCAGTTGCAGTAGCTGTCCTCGATAGCAGCGGCAGGCCGTGCTATACAAATCAGAAGGCACAGCAGTTACTCGGTCAAGGCGTGATCTGCTCCGCAACAGTCGATCAATTATCAGAGGTTTATCAACTTTATATTGCCGGCACCAATCAACTTTATCCTTCAGAAGAATTATCGATTGTGCGAGCGCTCAGAGGTGAACGAACAAGCACTTATGATATCGAAATTCATCAAGAAGGCAAAGTTATTCCCATCGAAACTTGGGGAACTCCTATTTTTGATGACTCTGGTAATGTTACTTATGCAATTGTCGCCTTTCAAGATATTACAGAACGCAAACAAGCTGAAGCCGAACGAGAAAAATTTACTAAACAACTGTTTGAACTGAATCGCAATTTAGAAAAAGCCCTGGATGCTGAATTAGAAATTACCGATGCTTACGGGCGGTTTGTGCCACATGAATTCCTCAATCTCTTAGGATATGAAAGTATTCTTGATGCTAAATTAGGAGACAACATTCAACTAGAAATGTCTGTGCTGTTTTCCGATATTCGCGACTTTACCACCTTATCGGAAGCCATGACACCAGAAGATAATTTTAAATTTATTAATGCCTATTTGTCTCGAATGGAGCCGGCAATTACTGAAAATCACGGCTTTATTGATAAATATATTGGTGATGCGATTATGGCTTTATTTAGTGAAGGAGCAGATGACGCGCTTAGAGCGGCAATTTCTATGCTCACTAAGCTAGCCGAATATAATCAAGCTCGAATTAATTCAGGTTATATACCGATTCAAATTGGCATTGGCATTAATACCGGATCTTTAATGTTGGGCACCGTTGGAAGTAATTCCCGCATGAATGGAACGGTTATCAGTGATGCCGTTAATTTAGCTTCCCGCATTGAAGGCTTAACAAAAACTTATGGCGTGTCTTTATTAATTTCAGGACAAACTTTTCTAGCGCTTAAAAATCCGTGCGATTATGCGTTTCGGTTGATTGACAAAGTTAAAGTTAAAGGAAAATCGCAGATGATTACAGTTTATGAAATATTTGATGCCGATCCGGCGGACATCAAAGCAGCCAAGCTCGAAACCAAAACAACTTTTGAAAAAGCTTTACTTCTTTACAATTTGGGTCGTTTCTGGGAATCCGCGCAACAGTTTCAAAAGTGCTTAAAAACTTATCCTGAAGATCGGGTTGCTAAAAGTTATTTAGAACGCTGCCGGCAACAGATAGTTGAAGGCTCTAAGCAAATTTGAATAAATCGTTAAAATTTTACAAATGCTTTACAAAAATTAAAAAGACAAAAATTTAAACGTTAAGGGTGACTATTAATAAAAATTTCTGCATTAGCGTCCGGTTTAGAAAGTTAGCAATACAAAAAATAGACGAGCTTTTTGCACATTCACTCAAGAGCAGAGGAGGTAAAAGTATGAAAAATTTGGGAAGTCGGTTAAATAGTATAGAGCCGGCGATTGCGGTTAAGTGGCAAATCCTCATAGAATAGTGAAGAGTTCAAAGAAAGCGATCAGGAAAATTATTTCAAGAAAAAATAATTAAACTATATTATAGCAAAAAAATCGATTGATGAAGTCAGTTTTGGGTGCGGGCGATCTTCTATGTGGAAACAGATTGGAAAGCGAATCGGGCAGTACAAAGAGGCACTGATTGCGGCCCCTTGTGTAGCAGGATTAGTGATTATTGCTAACTCTTTTGGCTGCTTCCAGCTTTTAGAGTGGGCGACGCTTGATAAATTTTTTCGCCTGCGCCCCCGCGAACCCGTCGATCCGCGCATTGTGGTTGTCACCATTGATGAATCAGATATTAAGCGCCTTGGGCAGTGGCCCATGTCTGATGCAGTGCTGGCTAAATTAATCGAAAACTTAAAAAAACAGCAGCCCTTGGCGATTGGCATGGATCTGTATCGAAATCTGCCGGTGCAACCAGGGCATAACGCATTGGTGAAAGTCTACCAGACTACACCCAATCTGATTGCCGTTGAGAAAGTTGTGGGTGAAACGGTAACCCCACCAGTGATTTTAAAGCGACAAAATCAAGTCGCTTTAGCAGATTTAGTCATCGATGCAGATGGCAAAGTGCGGCGGGGCTTGCTATCAGTGAAACCGAATGAAAATGAATCCTCGCAACTAAGCTTGGCGGCACGTTTAGCGCTGATTTATCTGAAGGAAAAGGGCATTGGCTTAGAAATGGCGGATGCCGGAAAGAAGCACTTAAAGTTAGGAAAAGCTTTATTTGTGCCATTAAAAGGCAATGAGGGGGGCTATGCCAAAGCTGATGCCGGCGGTTATCAAATTTTGCTGAACTATCGGGGAACACGAGAGAACTTCGAGACCTTATCCCTAAAAGATGCGTTACAAAACCGAATACAGCCTAATCGTTTGCGAGATCGCATCGTTTTAATTGGCGCGACCGGCCAAAGTTTTAATGACCTTTTTTTTACTCCCTATGGCAATAGTTTTACGGGCAACCCGACTCGCACCCCAGGGGTTTTTATTCACGCTAATTTAACCAGCCAAATTTTAAGTGCTGCCCTAGAAGGGCGTCGCTTGATCCGATTCTGGCCTGATACAGTGGAGTGGTTATGGTTTGTGGTTTGGTCTTTTGCCGGCGCGGCAGGCTGTTGGGGATGGCTACAGCAAAACGCGTTGGGAAAAAAAGTATTCCCTATCTGGAATATTGGGGCGGTAATCGGGGCCGTAGCCAGTCCGATTGGTGCCAGTTATCTTGTTTTTTTAAATGGTTGGTGGATTCCTGTGGTTGCACCAATTGTCGCTTTGATCACGTCTGCGATTGTGATGGCCGGTTACTACAATCACAAATTGCATCGTTTGGCATCCTTAGATGGTTTGACTCAGATCGCCAATCGCCGTTATTTTAACGAATATATTGAGAAACAATGGTTGCAATCTGCACAGGAAAAACGAGAGCTGTCTATAATTTTATGCGATGTTGATTATTTCAAAACTTACAATGATACTTATGGTCATCAATCCGGTGATTGGTGCTTACAACAAGTTGCTAAAGCGATTGGCGATGCTGTACGTCCTACCGATTTAATTGCGCGTTATGGGGGAGAAGAATTTGTAGTAATTCTGCTTGATACAAATGCAGAAGTGGCTTGGCAAGTTGCTCAAAAAATCTGCTTCCAAGTTAAAGCTTTACAAATCGCTCACATCAATTCCCAAGTCAGTGAGTATGTTACGCTCAGTTGTGGGCTAGCTAGTACGATTGCAGATTTTGAAGGGTTGCCGGTGGAGTTGATTAAAATGGCTGATGAGGCGCTTTATGAGGCAAAAAAAATGGGGCGAGATCGGGTCAGCCGGCGAGAATTAAAGACTTTGTAAAGGCTCCAATTCTCGCAAAACTTTAGAAAAAACAGCGTGTCAGTTCACACAATATTAAAATCACCTTTGAGGTTATACAAAAAGGTTTTTGATGGGGTGGTCTGGGTTGATTTGGCAGTTTCTTCCTAAGGATTGACTTGTTTTAAAAGGGTATTTTTTTGATTTTTTAACCGCAGATGCACGCAGATGATAGCGAAGCGTGCCGCAGGCATACGCAGATGGATACAGATGATAGTGCAGAGTGCCGACAGGTATATACAGATGAATGCAGATTAGATGCCTAAAGTTAATTCCCAACTTAGCAATTTGCCGGTGTCTTCTAGGGCACTGTCAATGACGCGCAGCTGCCAAACACCTTTCACCGGCTGATTGATCAACAGCTTCAGCACTGGCGTTGTTTGCAGAGAATAGGCTATCTGTAATCGCTTATTGCGCCCTTGGGTACGTCCTTGCAGCAAAACGATCTTGCCGGTAGGGGCGATTAAATAAATCTCCAGATCTCCCATAAAGCTGTGTTCAATATCCACACCGATGCGAATATCGCGCACAGCACCCGTATCATTCATTTGGATAGGGCTGGTAATACCCCGCAAGTCATAATCGGGAATTGCCACGCTGGTGTCATTGCGCCCTTGTAGTTGCCGGCTGACTTTCAATGAGGTCACTTGCTTTTGTGCCGCCTGCACTGCCTTAAAAGCATTCACCTTGCCATAGCCAAACCACTGGGAGTGTCCGTTGGCGTCATAAGTGCCCATGTTGATACCCAGTTGCGGATCGGGTTCTCGATCAGTAATTTTATCTGCGGTATTTTGTAGGATTTGCTTGACTTCCTGAGCAGTCAAATCAGGATTAACAGAAAGCACTAACGCTGCAACACCGGCAACCACGGGGGTAGAGCTAGAAGTGCCGCCAAAATAGCCGGTGTAATCCTCCGCATCGTAACCGAGAGGACCCATGCGATCAGCAGTGAAAACCCCTTGACCGGCTAGAGGGACTGTCACTTGCGGCGCTGTGTTGATATAGCCGGTTTCTTGCAGCCACATTCCGGGGGTCGCATTATTGCTGGGGGCGCAAACAGATATAGTTGGACCCCAATTACTATAAGCGGCTTTTTTATTCAAACTGGTGCAGGCAGAAATCGTCATCACGTCCGGGTGAACGCTAAAACCGCCTAGCCATTTCGTTTGGCCCTGCAAAATGTTGTTAGGCCAGCCTCGCTCATTAATGGTGCCGGTTGTGGGCCGGTTGGCATTACCGGCAGCAAAGAGTATGACGCAACCCTTGCCGTTGCGCCCTTCTGTTGCGGCGCGATGCACAACGGCACTTTGGCGCAAGGACAGTGGAAAATAAACAGCCGAGGGACCCCAGCTACAAGAAATCACGGCGGCCCCTTTAGCAATGGCCCACTCAAACAGCTGCTCAATCGAACTGTCATCGAGAAAACCTGTGGTGCGTAACGGCATCAAGGCACAACCGGGGGCCACCCCTACAATGCCGCTGCCAGTTTCTTCCGCAACCGCAACGCCGGCACAAGCGGTGCCGTGGTTGTCTTCATCTTCCCCCGGCATTGGCACAAAGTCTTTGGCTTTAAAGTCACGCGGGGCAACAATTTTACCCAAACCTTGAAAATCCGGATGGTTGAGGTCAACTGAATCATCGGCAACAGCCACGACGACAGAACGCACCCCGCGAGTGATATCCCACGCTTTCTCAATATCAATATGAGCGCCGGCTGCTAATTCCGGGCCGCCGGCGTGGTAAAGATACCATTGCTTGGGATAGAGGGTGTCACGAGGCCGGTAGTGAGGAACTGTTTCTACTACAATATTCGGTTCAGCAACCAATACGGCCCGGTTGCCGGTGAGCCGGTTGGCAATTTTAATCGGATTTTCCGTCGCTTGCTTGGTGACTTCAAAGATAAAGGTGTTGGCAATTCCTGCGAGTAGACGAATCTGACGCAGTCCCGCTGCCGCGGCAATGGCATCCCGCGTTGCTGGATCGGCAGAATCACTAAACTGGATAGTCAACTCGTCCGTGAGGTAGAGCAGTTGCTCTGGGTTGTTCTTAATGTGGTAAACATGACTGACAAAGGCAACGGCTTCTGAATGTCGCGCTGCTTGCATGGCTTGTTCGAGGAGAGCCGGTTCAACGGTGTATTCTACTAGCTTGGCTTGCGGTACGCTCCTATGGCGAACGGCCCCCCAAAGTTGTGCCCAATCCTCCGATAGGGTGCCGGTGCCGGCGGGGCGCACGGTGAACCGATCACTGACCTTTTCCAGCGCTAATTCATCACCCCCCCGTTGTAAGATGAAACCCACGCTTTCTTCGGGGACGCCCACACCGGGAAAATTGTTTTGAGAAGAATTGGTTGAATTAACTGGATTGGTCATAGAAGCGTGCCTCTAGTGATACAGTTGTTATTTCACAAACTGAGTCTCATTTAAATGTGTTGCTGACAGTAACGGATTTTATCTGAGTCTTGCCGGCTCTCATGTTTTTCTCAGTCTGCCTGATTTACATTCGGGGAGTTGAAGAATACTTCAGCTAAGTTTGTGGGGTGTCAGACTCGCATCCGTTGATGTTTCGCCATATTAACTTCAGTTCTTATTGGATTGTTACAAACCGCCCATGTCTGTGTTACGATTCTGTGGGCGGTAGAGGCGGGCGAGTTGAAAAACCCCGCTTCAGGGATTTAAATAAGATACCCGAAGTTTGTATCGCTCCGATTTTTAAGTACGCACATACAAGGTACTTTATGGTATCTGGAACTATTCGCCTCCTTTGTTTATTTTCTGTAATCCCGCTGACGGCAATTTTAACTTTACTGCCTCTGGCCAGTGTCCGCGCCCAGGAATCTGCCGAGCCAGAGAATACAATTCCGCTTGAGCCGGCAAACCCTGCAACTCCCATTGATGTTCCCGAACCTGGGGACTCGACAGAACCGGACACTATTCGTCCGATGGTACTCGATACCAGCTTGTTGAGTCTTCAGGGAGGGCAACGCTTGATGGATGAAGCGAGCGATGCAGTTGCCTCTCAAGACTATGATGGGGCTGCTAAAAAGCTTGTGGAAGCCCGTCAGGTTTTCAACCAGCTGTCGAATTTTTATCAAGAGTTGGGTTCTAGCTTTTCCGGGATTGATAGCCGGATTGCTGACAGTCTTCGCAAAAAAGCCCTAGAAACAGCCCAGATGCGAGATCAGGCAACTTACCAGCTGGCGCTGGTGCATCGGGCGCAAAACAAGCCGGAATTAGCTGTGCCGCTGTTGGTTCAGATTATTCGCTCTCAGCAACCGACGCGCGACTTAGGCCAAAAAGCCTATCAGCAGTTGTTTGAACTAGGATTTGTGGATTCACCTTACCCCAGACCCCGTAGTGATGAGCCTAGCTCGTCTTCTGGGGGTTCCGCGCAATAATCAGCGGGATGGGACGATTTGATGGGTTTTGCCTAAGCTAGCTCAATTTCTAGTCTGACTTCAGTTGAGCCGGCAAGGAGAAACCCGCTAAAGTTAAATTAGATAGAGAAGCGACAGGAAACTCAGGAGTAGCAATGGTTAGCCCCGATCGGGTAGAGGCAATGATCAAGGCTCAAATGCCAGATGCCCAAGTGCTGGTTCAAGATTTAACCGGCGGTGGCGATCACTATCAGGTAACGGTCGTTTCATCGCTATTTGAAGGCAAAGGACTGGTGCAGCAGCATCAATTGGTTTATGGTGCTGTGCGCGAGGCGATGTCTACAGAAGCCATTCACGCCCTTGCTTTAAAGACTTATACGCCCCAGTCGTGGGCGGCTGCCGGTCAGCCGGTCTAGCTTCAAGAACGATAAACTAAACACTAGATCCACACAAGACGACAAAGGAAGTCCAAGCGCAACCATGAACCCAGAACTGAAAGAGCGAATTGACAATTTAGTACAGCAAAACAAAATTTTGGTGTTTATGAAGGGCAATAAGTTGATGCCCCAGTGTGGTTTTTCTAACAATGTGGTGCAGATTCTCAACGCGATGGGAGTTCCCTACGAAACCATTGATATTCTGGAAGATTGGGAAATTCGGCAGGGAATTAAAGAGTATTCCAACTGGCCAACCATTCCCCAAGTTTACATTAATGGCGAGTTTGTTGGTGGCTCTGATATTATGATTGAGCTGTACCAAAAGGGCGAATTGCAGGAGATGCTAGAAGTCGCTCTTGCTTCTTAAACTTTCATGATCTTAAGTTGAAAAACCCCTTGCAGAAGTTTGGTACGCAAAGAACTCACAAGGGTTTTTTTTATTGTTGATCTTTCTTAAATCTAAATATTAAGCCTAGGGGATAGCAAAAAAGCTGAAACCTTGATGTATGGGTTGCTATCGACGCAGGTTCTACTGTGGGCTTTGTAGCCGTAGAAACTACCCTCAGAGGACAATAGGGGTGAAATCTACATGGTTGCTGTCGATCCAGACTTTCAAGGTCGCGGTATTGGTAGTGATCTGATAGAATTCGCTCTGGCTTGGATGAAAGATGCTGGGATGTCTCTTGCTATGGTTGAGACTGGGGGCGATGCCGGTCATGCCCCAGCCCGTCACACCTATGAAAAGGTAGACTTCGAGCTATTCCCAGTTGCCAGATACTTCAAGAAGCTTTAAGTGCAGATGTGTTGATTTTTGGTTTCACGTTACCTACTGATTCACAGATTTTCTATATGCTGGGCATAGAACTTATTACAATTTAGATATAAATTTGAGGGTAATTGCAGCAGAGTCGTAAATAGTTTTCATGGCAACTACCAGCCAGCTAATACTTCACGGCAGCGAAGTCGAAAGTCACTGGTGCTGAATTGGAGAGTATCTACCGCCGCTGCGTTTTTGGGTTCTATAAATCGAGGTTTAACCATGCAGCTATCGAAAAAATCTTTAGAGTTTGCACGTAGCCACATCCAACGCTTTTATACTTCTGATTTTTTCCCATCTTTAGACGTTCTAGATGCACTTTGGGCGGATTGGGACGAAGTCGTTAAGTCTTTATCTGGTAAACCTATTCAGGAACTCGGACGTCTCCCTTTATCAATGCAAGCTCCTAAAGCAAGGGGTGGCTATCGTGTTGTGCATGATCCAAACCCACTTGATTCATTAGCTTATGCGGCAATAGCCTATACTCTTGCACCATACATTGACACACGCCGTGAAAAATTAGGTGATCGTGTTTTTTCGTATAAACTTAGCGTAAATGAGCGAGGTGACTTTTTTGATGAAGGGCACAATGGCTTTCAATCTTATACATCAAAGTCTTTTGAACTAGCAAAGAATTTTGATTATGTCCTAATTACAGATATTGCTGCTTTTTACAACCAGATATATCTCCATCGCTTGCAGTCAGCTATTGAACTTTGTGATTCTAGGCTCGCAACTATTTCCTCTGCTGTAGAGGAATTCATGCTTAATCTTAATGAGCGTGTATCAATTGGGATACCTGTTGGTCCAGCTCCTAGTATTATTCTTGCAGAAACAGCATTACTTGATGTCGATCAGTGGATTCAACAGAGAGGTTGTGACTATGTTCGTTATGTTGACGATTTCCGAATTTTCTCAAATTCGGAGTTAGAGCTAGAAACAATATTGCAAGATCTTGTTGGATATCTCTATAAGAACCACAGATTGACTCTATCCTCAGAGAAGACTTTTATTTTGCCTAGTGCAGAATTAATTGACCGCTATCTTGACTCATCTGATTCAAGAGAAAGAGCTGTTATACATGCAAATATTGCACAGTCTATAGCTAGTCAAACAAGTCTTGCTTTTCGGACAGCTTATGTAGAGAATCCCCCTTCATGGGATAAATTAACTTCTGAAGAGCGAAGTCAACTTTTAAACAGTATGATGGATAGTATCCTTGGGCACGATTCACTAGATCTTGGACTCGCTCGCCATCTTCTTCGACGTGCAAAACACGCAAGGCTTAGGGCTATTATTGCGCCCCTTCTTGATAATATCGAATTCTTTTCTCCTGTTTTTCGAGATGTATGCCTTTATCTTGATAGCGTAATGAATGAAGCTGCTATCAACAGAAATTTAGATCGCTTTGAAAAAATAATCGCTAAGCCCTCCATTATTACTAAAAGTTCTTTTTGCTCAATGTGGCTGAGATGGCTTATAACTCGGCATCAAGCTTACTCACAATCACAAGTAGTTCGAGATTTTGTAGTTGGAGAGTTAAAGCCTTTGCGTTTTCAAGCAGATTACGCTAGACTTTTTGCCCATGAAAGTTGGGTGAAGGAGCATCGATCTAACTGGCAGCAATTTGGAGCTTTAGATCGGTGGTCATTACTACTAGCTGCAAGCATATTGGGTGTGCGTGAACGTACAGTATGGATGAATCAAGTTTTGAGAAGTAGTGAAGATTTAATTGATCGTGCTATAGCTCGATATGTATTAAGCTTTAGATAATTCTCCAGTTCTTCCCTGCATCTCAAACCCGCAGTTCATGGCAGTGTGCCCCAATACTTGGCATTGGTCTTGAGTGAGGCAACCCTAAATTTTCGCCCTGCTGCAACCGTCTCAATAAAACACCTGTTTCTGTGCGTGCTTCTTGGCTAAAAGGAGGAGTTTTAACTTCCCCATGCAGCCACACTAACGGTTTATCTGTTTCGTCTATACACCCACCATTTATATCAGATATGATATATTTATTAATGCTTGGAGAGTCAAGTGTGACTGTTAGATTCATAGTTTGAATATAATTTAGTGATATCACCTCCTATCCTTCTACTTAGTCCTGTTGACAGGAAAGTTCTAGAATCGGCTGCTAACGCCAATTTGAAGTATCTGTATTTTTTCGCGTTGCAGATGCGAAAAGCCGGCAAAATTTTCAGAGATGATGCCGGCACGCTCAGGAATTTTCCTGAATAGAAAACGTAACTAATAATAGTCCGATTTAGGTTGTGGCATGGGCATTTCAAAGTTAGACGGGTCGTAGATATATCTAGCTGCCTCTTCTTCTAATCTGTGGATCAAATAAGGTTCAATTGCATTCGTGTGCCGGAGAGCAGCTAAATAGCCATCTAAATAAAGCCTCAGATCGCCGAAGCGGTAACCTTTATTCCACATTTCAACGAGAGCGTCGGTAAGTTTTTGATAGTGACGGATGGTTTGAGTATCTTGAAGCATGAGTCTGACCTCCGGATAGGTAAGTGAAAAAGGTTTAGGTTGGCCTGGTCAGCTGGGGCGAACGTACGGTTTTAACTTGATAGACGCAACCCCCCGCCACATTGTTCGGTATTGGGTTAACCCATTCCGGCTTTAACTGAATGTCTCGATCTGTTAGGTTCAAGGCGTCAGAAAATCGGTACGGGTTCTCTGTCGTTTTAGTCATTGCCGGCTCACTCATCAATGCCTCCGGTAAAGTGGCTGGCCAGAAAATATTCTTTCTATAGAATTCGTAGTCTAGCAGCAACAACCTAGCAGTTTCGTCTACTAAAAGGTTTAATTTTATATTTTTTAAGACCAAAATAGCCTCATGATAAAGGCTCAGCTGAGCGTTCGGTGAATTTTGCGATGCGTCTTTAAGCAGATGCCGCCGATAAGGGGCGTTCAGAATTGCGTTTTGGCGGGAGTTGCCGGCAGTCACAGCCAAACGAGAGTCCAGTGATGCGTCCTGGTGATCACGACCAGTGATCTTTCTGTAACTCGACGCTTCAGCCATGAAGTTTTTCAAAAGTGGTTCTTAAACTATTGTAACGGAATCTCCCGAAAGTCCTGCCCTAGGGTTGCCGGTCTTGAAAATTTTACGCAATCTTTACACGCTGACCCTTGGCTTCAGCCTTTTACCTCAAAAGGGAGTAGCAGTGGTTACAAAACCATGACAAATGCTTTGTTACTCTTAAAACCACCGACGTGAAGGTGAACTTCTGTGGTATTAGTTTCTATTCAAATCGTTGAGGGTAATCCTCACTTACGTTCCCTGTTAGGTTGGCACTTACAGCAAGTTGGGTATGCTGTACACCAATCCGCTGATATCCGTCATGCCAGGGATGTTTTTTTTAACCGGCAGCCCACACTGGTGATCGTTGACTCTGAACTGCCCGATGGCGATGGACTAGAGTTTTGTCGGTGGCTACACCGGCAGCAACTTTCAATGATTTTAATGCTGTCGGCTCGCAACACGGAAGCAGATATTGTGGAAGGGTTGAAGGCGGGGGCAGATGATTACTTGAGAAAACCCTTTGGGATGCAAGAGTTTTTAGCCAGAGTGGAAGCCCTGCTTCGCCGGCATAAAACGATGACACCCCCAGTCAGTCTAGATTATGGCGAGCTGAAAATAGACTTGGTGCAGCGCCGAGTCCGCTTTCAGGGAGAGTCAATCGAACTGACTCCTCAAGAGTTTAGTTTGCTCTATGTCTTGGCCCAAGCCGGGGGATTGCCACTCAGCCGGCCAGAATTGCTGCGCCGAGCATGGCCAGATGCCATTGACAATCCGCGCACGATAGACACCCATGTGCTCTCGCTGCGGAAGAAAATTGAAATCGACCCCCGGCAACCTAGCCTGATTCAAACAGTCCGCAATGTGGGCTATCGCTTGAATCTGGAAGTGCTCTCTAGCCCGATGCCATCGGCAGAACACGCCACTGGTAAAAGTCTGCCGATGCGCCAGTTGTCTAAAGTTGCAGCCGGTGAAAGCCATCGGCTTTAGGGGCGTTGAGAATCACGCAAGGCTGCGCCCACAAGAACGGTACAGGCATAGAATTGGCAACTCTCTCCCTATCCCCCTCTAGGGCGTGCCTGCAAACTTGTCAAACTAAAATTAGCAAATGAGTAGAAGCTTAACAGTAGACTAGCAATGACTTGTGGAGATTCCACTGAGGCAAGGGTGGGAAAGGCTGAAAGCTTAATGGCCAATCCCAATACCTTTAAGTTGGCATAGCCTTGCCCGCTTACCTTTACGGTAAAGGAAAGCCAGTTGTTTCTTTAATGAAGTCAAGAACCTTGCTGTAGGCTTCTGGATCGCTTTGCTGAGTCAACACGATGCTGGTTTCGCCACCCGGAAAGTAAAGCGTTAACCGGCCATTCCAAGACAAGGAGAAGGCGCTGATGCGATCGAGATCGAGCACGTAAATCTGTTTGTCTCGCTCATAGCATATCTTGATCCAGTGCGCCACACGACCTCCTCCGCTCAAAACCCCGCACGCCGGCCTCAAAATACTTCAACCGGCACTGCTGGTGCTACTGCCGGTTGCAAACGCTCGATTGCCGCCTGAATAAAACCCTTGAACAGGGGGTGGGGCATATTTGGTCGCGACTGGAACTCTGGGTGGAATTGGGTGGCAATGAAGAAGGGGTGATTGGGGAGTTCAATGATTTCCACTAAGCGCCCATCGGGAGAGGTGCCGCTGATTTTAAAGCCGCTTTCTAAAAACAGATTGCGATAGGCATTATTAAATTCATAGCGATGCCGGTGGCGTTCGTAGACGACCTCATCCTGGTAGAGACTGAACGCTAAGGTATCGGGTGCCAAACGGCAGGGATACAGTCCCAGTCGCATGGTGCCGCCTAAATCCACAACATCTTGCTGTTCCGGCAAGAGATTGATCACTGGATTTCGGGTGTCAGGGTCAAATTCGGCACTGTTCGCATCTGCTAGCGTGGCAATGTGACGCGCCCATTCAATGACGGAACACTGCATTCCCAAACACAACCCTAGAAAAGGAATATTGTGCTGGCGGGCGTACTCAATAGCCGCAATTTTTCCATCGACTCCTCGCACACCAAACCCACCCGGCACCAGGATGCCATCGATATCTTGAAGATAAGATTCGGCACCGTAAGTTTCCAGGTCTTCTGAGTTGATCCAGCGCACATTGAGCGAGGCTCCCATTGCGATTGCAGCATGGCGCACGGCTTCTATGACTGAGAGGTAGGCATCCGTCAGCCGCACGTATTTACCAACAATTGCAATCTCAATCTGCTGCCCTCCTTGATACAAGCGATCTACAATACTTTGCCAGTGGCTGAGGTTGGGTTGGCGCTGTTCAAGCTGGAACAAGTCGAGCACTTGCTGAGCTAGCCCTTCCCGTTCTAGCATGAGCGGCACTTCATAAATACTGCTGGCATCTTTAGCGGTAATCACACTTTCCACCGGCACATCGCAGAATTCAGAGAGTTTGTCTTTCATGCCTTGTTGCAGGGGCCGATCACACCGGCACACCAAAATATCCGGTTGAATCCCAATAGATCGCAGTTCTTTAACTGAGTGCTGTGTCGGCTTGGTTTTCATCTCGCCGGCTGCAGGAATCCAGGGCAAGAGGGTGACGTGCATATACAGCACATTATTGCGCCCTACATCTTTGCGGAACTGGCGGATCGCTTCGAGGAACGGGAGGGATTCAATATCCCCGACGGTGCCCCCAATTTCCGTAATCACCACATCCGGATTGGTATCTTTAGCAACTCGGTGGATACGCTCTTTAATTTCAGTAGTGATGTGCGGGATCACCTGTACGGTGCCACCTTGATACTCGCCGCGACGCTCTTTATTGAGCACCGCTTGATAAATTGAGCCGGTGGTGACACTGTTGAGGCGGGACATAGAGGTGTCTGTAAAGCGTTCGTAGTGTCCCAAGTCCAAGTCGGTTTCCGCACCATCTTGTGTGACAAAGACTTCCCCATGCTGGAAGGGACTCATCGTGCCCGGATCGACATTAATATAGGGGTCAAGCTTTAAGATTGAAACAGAATAATCGCGCGATTTTAGCAGCCGGCCCAGACTTGCCGCTACAATACCTTTGCCAATACTGGAGACGACCCCACCCGTCACAAATACAAACTTAGTCATAAACTTCGTCAAATGCTTAGATTTCCCCGCCAGCGCCTGATGCCAATTGCGGCACAGCCTTAGCTGTGAGCATTCAGCTGGGGCGGTCACCAGCTGTTGCCTGCACACAACCCAGATGACAGGATAGCATTCTTCCTACAGACTTATAAAAAGTCGCCAGACTTCCTAGCCCAAATGATTGCGTGATCTCTGTAATATTTTACACTTTGTTAACAATAGGAAATGGAAAATTGGAAATAAGCTTTTCTCCCTTAAAAAGGCAAGTATAGAAATTCAGCCTGATTTTATCCTTTCACACCTGACTAAATTTTATTTTTACCGATAGATTAATAGGCATAAGAGCCAACTAAAAAACTGCTTTCACCTGTATCCGTTAGGCAGTTTTATAACCTTTGTCTTTTGACCAGCAACTCCAGAATAAAACAGCCGGATAGTAATGAGTTCGTCCTGTAAATTTTTTGATAACAATTCAAAGCGCTAGTCAGTTTTAGATCCCCAAATACCCAAAACCTAGCTGTCCCCATCATAATTTATACGGAACATTGCCGGCCTGAACAGTAGAAGCTTATTTGTTAAAATCCAAAATTGGGCTGATGCGTGTGCCGGCTCCAAATTCAACTAAAATCAAGTTCGGTTGCTTAGAAACCTTAAAAAATCCGTTATCGCTGAAACACTGGGAAAATATGAGAAAATTTGCAGGATTGGCCGTGCTTGGGTCTGTAATGACGTTTCCCGCTTGGACAGCTCAACCCCTCGCGGTCGCTTACCCACCGGCTGTCCTCCATGCCAAAGCACAGATGCCGGTGAATACTTTGGCGCTTGAACACAAAGCAACAGGCGATCTGATCGCCAGTTTACCGCAGCAGCGAGGAGAAAATCTGTTTAATTTACCTCAGGAAGTTGCCAAGACGCAAAGTGGAGTCCGCTTCCGGGAAGTGATGCAGTATGCGATAGGGCAAAATTTGTCTCAGCGTCCGATGGGAGAGATTATCCAAACAATAGCCGAGCAATTTGTTGGCACTCCTTACGCCGCCGGTTTGTTAGATAAGTCTAACCAAGAAACGCTTGTTTTATCCCTTGAGGGGTTTGACTGCGTGCTATTTATCGAAACTGTGCTGGCGATGGCGCGGGGTGTGGCGTTGCAAGATTATTCTTACCAAAGTTTTGCCGGCCACATTCAGAATCAGCGATACCGCAATGGTGAAATGAATGGCTATTGCAGTCGGCTACATTATTTTTCCGAGTGGATAGCAGACAACCAAAAACGCGGAGGCGTTCAAAATTTGACCCAAAGTTTTGGGGGAATTCCCTTAAATAACCAACTAAATTTTATGAGCCAACATCGAAGCAGTTATCTGCAACTTGCTAACGATGATGAAGCTTATGAGTGTATTGTCGGCATGGAAGCAAATCTTGCTCAACTTAAAGTGGATTACATTCCCAAAAACGAGATCCATACGGTCTATAGCCGGCTGCTACCGGGAGACGTTGTAGCCATAGCAACCGAGGTGGAAGGACTGGATGTAACGCACACTGGCCTCGTTTACCAGAATTCTGATGGCAGTATTGGGTTTATTCATGCTTCTCCAAGTGGAGAAGTGAAAATAGCTCGTGATTTACAAGCTTATGTCGAAGCTGTCGAAAGTACGGTTGGCGTTATATTAGCGCGTCCTGCTGACTCACGGCAAACAGCTTCCCGTCAAGCATTTTAGCTTTTAGACGACGAGCTGAAGACCGCCGCACTTTTTAACAGGATGGAAAATTTTAGCGTTTGGGAAGCTTTTAAATAGTTTCAATTTGGCGCTGCTAATCAGCGATTTGAACGCTTTTAATTGCCAAGATTCAAAAGAATTAGAGCAATGCAAAATAAGCATTCATTTATTGATGGGCCGACATTAACTATGTTTAAATAAAGAAATAAGTTTATATTCTGAAGCTTGATGCACCAATTAAAAAATCTTTTTTTAAAGTTAAAAAAATAATAGCCATTCTAACAGACAAATTACAAGAAAATTGAGCTAAAATAAATTTAGTTGAGTAAGTTTACTTTTCAATAATTAGATTGATTTTAGGGAGAATTATTTGAATAAAATGATTTTAGCTGACTGCTCCCTAAAAAAAACAAAATTTCCACGTTTTAAGGAGAAATAGAAAAAAATCTGCTGCTGCCCGAACAGAAAATGGGATAGCATGAAAAACAGCAATTATGAAATAGGGTATCGCTGCAATAATGGAAATTTATTATGAATAAAATATTAGGACTGCTGACATTAGGTTCTGTGATGGTAATATCATCTTCCGCTCGCGCAGATCAACTGCTATTTGTAGCCTATCCACCCCAAAATCATACAACCACCTCAGATAAGATATTCTTGATTGGCACCGCGCCGCCGGCGGGAGAAGTTGCGATTAACGGTCAGAAAATTGAGCGTAGTCAGGCCGGCCATTTTGCTCCCAGTTTCCCTCTCCAGCTCGGCGAGAATGTGTTTACATTGCGCTACGAAAACCAACAAATGCAAATTAAGGTAACGCGGACATTAGGCGGGCCGCAGGTGCCCGAAAAAGTGGGGTTTGCGGAAGGTTCCCTCACCCCTGCTGCAAACGTTGCCAGAATGCCGGGAGAGTTGATTTGTTTTAGTGCTGTCGCGCCGGCAAATGCTGAGGTTTCCGTCCAGCTCGGCAAGCTGAAGTTTCCCCTAAGTTCCCAACCCCTAACCACCACTTTGGCACCGAATTCAGCGGTTTTAACCGGCCAAAATGAGCCGATAGCCCGATCAGCGGGACAGTATCAGGGTTGTATTGCAGCACCGGCAACAGTGGGAAATTGGGGGCAACCGAAATTCCTGCTAACCCTTAATGGTCAGACAATCTCCGAACAAGGGCCAGGAACCATTAGAATTCTGTCGCCTGGACAACTGGCAACCGCCCAAGTATCTGCTGATGCCGGCGTCGCCAGAACAGGACCGAGTAGCGATTTTTCTCGCCTGACGCCCCTGCCAAAAGGCACGCAGGCGGCCATTACAGGTCGTGAGGGCGAATGGTTGCTACTCGACTATGGCGGTTGGATCAAGAGTGAAGAAACGCGGATTATTGAAGGTTCAGTCCCGCCGAAATCGCTGATTCGCGGGGTGACTTCCCGCGAGGTTGAGAATTGGACAGAGGTGCTGTTCCCCCTGCAAGTGCCGGTGCCGGTGAATGTGCAGCAAGGTAACCGTAGTTTAACGCTGACGCTGTACAATACCACTGCCCAAACGGATACAATTCGCCTCGGCGATAACCCAGTGATTTCCCGCTTTGAGTGGCAGCAAGCGGTTCCCGGACAAGTGCAGTATACGTTTAATTTCAAAAGCCAGCAGCAGTGGGGCTACAAGCTAAGGTATGAAGGCACGACGCTGGTGCTGTCTTTGCGAAATCCACCGCCGGATCTTCCTAGTAATCAGCCGCTTGCCGGTGTCCGAATTCTTCTTGATCCCGGACATGGCAGCCCAAATGATATGGGTTCTAGGGGACCAACCGGCTATCCCGAAAAAGATGTCACTTTAGTGGTGTCAAAACTGTTGCGAGATGAATTAGTAAAGCGCGGTGCAACGGTGTATATGACCCGCGAGGGAGATGAAGATTTATACCCTCAAGATCGGGTGGGTATGATTGAACAGCAAGAGCCAAATATTGCGCTCAGCATTCACTACAATGCTTTGCCTGATAGCGGTGATGCGATGAAGACGAAAGGCGTCGGCACGTTTTGGTATCATCCCCAAGCCCAACCTTTAGCAGTGTTTTTGCATGACTATTTAGTGCAAAGGTTAAAGCGGCCTTCCTATGGCGTGTTTTGGAACAACTTAGCCCTAACCCGTCCTACGGTTACCCCATCTGTTTTGCTGGAATTGGGGTTTATGATTAATCCCGAAGAATTTGAGTGGATTGTCAATCCGGAAGAACAAAAAAGATTAGCAAGTACCTTGGCGGATGGGATCAGTAAATGGGTTGACAGAAGTCAATAAAAGTTAAATTTCTTCAGTCTTTAAGGGCGTTGGCAACCCATTGGTTTCGCAGATTAATTAACTTGAGGGGCGGGCATTTCGTCTGCCCTGCACCTGTCAAACCGGCCTTCTGCTTGCGGTATTTTCAAAAACTGCAAGGTTTTGTAAAAATTATCAGAAATCTCTGCTTGCACCGAATTCTTACTTAGAGTTGACGGGGGGATTTTTCAAGTTCCAAATAGGAAGCTTATTCACTTCTTCAATCGTTACATCTACATAGGTGACGCTGCTTTCTTGAAGAGGATATTCACCAAAATAACCTTTCTCACCATCATGAGCGTGTGTGCCGATTATGTGAGCTTTATAATCGCCGGCTAGACGTGCTTGATTGAAAGGTGATCCTACATTCCCATACCACCGCGATGGAAATACAATACTGCCGATATTGTCAATCCAGTCTTGCCGGCCTTGAAGATGATAGACTTGATCAGCCGCCTCAAATCCATTCGTTCCATTAAAAACACCCCCAATAGAAACCACAGAAATCTGTGCGTTTAACCACTGGTTAAGATAGGGGGCTGCACCCAGAGCAACTTGCACACCGCCGCTTGTTCCAATTAATACAATGTTGAGTGGTTTATCGGAGGAAGTCGGTAGTGATTGCTTGGCTTTCATCCGCTCAATAATTGCTGTGGCAATTCCTTGATTGTAAACAGGGCCATAGCGCGGATCAACAGAAATTGCAAATCGCCAAAGATTGCGAATTTTAACTAAAATATCTCCAATTGTTCGCCAGCCTTTAGCATTATTTGCAAAGCGCCATACTGGCCCAAACAGTCGCTGCCCCCCTAAACTTTGATTAGAGGCTGAATAAGGAAAAACATCTGAAACCGCAACGCAATTAGGATGCTTCTGCACTAAACGATTTAAAAAAGTTTCTTCTCCAGGGGTTAATTCATCTGCAGAAAAATCCCCCACTCCAGGCAAAAAGATAATATAACAGTTTACCTTTGCCAGTTTTGCCGCAGCATTTGAACCATTGCCGGCAGGTAACTGTTTCAGCCGGTTTTTCCGCAAACCGATAATTTCAGCCCCTTGATCCAGCCACCATACCAGCGTTCCCACCGGCGCAAAGAATCCCCAAACTAGCAAAATAATTCCTGCCAGGATCAGTAGATTCAAGGTTCCACCCCTAAACCAGCGAAGTATCTGACCAATTAACTGCAGCATTTAATCAGGTTGAGGTAAAGAATAGAATTTTGTCAAGCCCTGCACGCCAGCAAAATTTTTTGAACTTTTTGTGGTAGGTTTCTCTATGAAATAGTATTTTATCAAAGTTGCGATTAACTAAGAGGAGAAAAAAGGCAGCGTGAGTGGCAAAGACTCAAAAAGAAGTTTATGGGCGACGCTTAGGAGTGCACTAACATTGGATGCCAATTTCTATGAGAATGCTCCGATCACTCCTGCAACCACCCAGATAGCCAGAACGATTGTTATCTTAGCAGCACTATCTCATGTGCTGGGTAGCTTCGTGATCTTATTGATTAACTTGGCCAAGCCTTCTATCCTAGTTCTAGCACTTTTGATAGACGGCCTCAGCATTATAGGAGGCTACTATTTTTGGACGTTTACTATTTCAAAAATCGGGCAATGGCTAAAACCCAATCACGTCACCTACAGAGATTTGCTGATTCCTATTGGCTTTGCCTATGCTCCCCAAGTGCTCAATTTCTTAACATTAATTCCTTTACTGGGACGCCCCATTGAGTTAATCCTAGCCGTATGGAGTTTGTTAGCTGTCATTGTTGCAGTCCGCCAAGGTTTAGATATCAAGACTCGTTGGGCTGCATCGATTTGTTTAGTAGGCTGGCCTATCATTCAAATAGCAATTGGCTTTGTTCAAGTGCTTGAGCAAAATTTGGTAACGCATTTCTAGTCAAAATATCCAAATTTTAAAAGCCTATAACATTGCTTTCTAAGTCAATACGCTGGGTATAAAAATTAGTTAACCAGAGAGGCATTTATGGCGGTAGAAACTCTTGCTGAACATAGCGCAATTTCTACAAATTTAAAGCAATTTCTGCTCGTTCTTTCTGTTTCCCTGAGTGTGGCAACTCTCCCACAAGTTTTCAGTTGGTTTCGCAATATTCCCTACACTTTATTACTGGTGATTGTCGGGCTAGGGTTGGCATTGGTTGATGTGCGATTAGTTGACCTCTCACCTCAACTGATTCTTTCAATCTTTTTACCACCACTGTTATTTGAAGCGGCTTGGAATTTGAAATGGTCTGGGTTAAAGCAGAATTTAGTGCCGGTGACTTTGTTTGCAGTTTTCGGCGTGATTATTTCGATTGTTGGAATTGCTTTCGGCATTAATAAATTAGCAGGAGTCCCCCTAGCAACCGCTTTATTAGTCGGTGCTAGTTTGTCCGCAACTGACCCCGTTTCAGTTGTCGCCCTCTTACGAGAACTCGGCGCACCCAAACGCATCAGCACTGTAATGGAAGGAGAGAGTTTATTTAATGATGGTGTTGCAGTTGTTGCTTTTAGTTTGCTAGTCGGAATTCCTTTAGGAATCCAAGAATTTGATGTTCAAACGAGCATTGTTAAATTTTTCGTTTTTGTAGGAATTGGCCTTGGCGTGGGAGGATTGATTGGGTTTGGAATTTCCTACCTAACCCAGCGATTTGACTTACCTTTAGTGGAACAATCTTTAACGTTGGTTTCTGCGTATGGCACCTATATTATTACCGAAGAATGTGGGGGTTCTGGGGTAATTGGTGTTGTCACAGTTGGGTTGATATTAGGCAATTTTGGCTCTCGAATTGGTATGAATCCGCGAACGCGAGTCATTGTCAGTGAGTTTTGGGATTTTCTTGCCTTTTTCGTTAATTCTATTGTATTTTTGCTGATTGGAGATCAAATTCACTTTTCCAGTTTAATCAATAATTTTGGCTCGATTGCGATTACAATTGCCGCTGTGATTTTAACGCGAGCAATTGCTATCTATAGTTTAGGAAATTTGAGTAACGCAATTGCGAATTCAGAAATTAACTGGAAAGAGCAAACTGTTTTGTGGTGGGGAGGTTTAAGGGGTTCTGTTTCTATTGCCCTCGCTTTGAGCGTACCCATCGCTGTACAAGGACGAGAAGAAATTATTGCTATCGTATTTGGAGTGGTGCTTTTTACGCTTTTAGTACAAGGTTTAACAACGAAACCATTACTAGAAATTCTGAAGCTTTTAGGGGATGAACCTTTGCGTCAAAAATACCGAGAAGTTTTGGCGCGTCGAGTGGCACTCATGCGTGTTATGGATCGCCTTCAGGAAGTAGATAAACGTCCAGAAATTGAGCCAGAATTTTATCGATATCAAACGGCTTTAGTTCAAGGTCAACTTAACGATTTGCAAGAAGAAATTAACGAATTGCGTCAGCAAAACTCCCAAATGCGAGAGTATGCAATTGAACAGTTGCGAGAGGAATTGTTAGCGATTGAAGCTGACACCTATGCGGAGTTTGTTCGAGCCGGCCAATTAAATAATGAACTTTCTCCTTTCTTGCAAGAAATCCTTAGTTCAGGGGATGAAAATAAAGGTTAAATCTTCACGGTGAATTTTCTTGGGGCACTTGCCCCACTCCCCCTTAAGTTAAACTAATCATAATTAGACTCTTTCCTGGGTAGCCGGCTATGTCTGTTGCTAAAGATATCGACACCCCAGAAAACATTCCCCAAGATGTTATCTTTCCACCCGGTGATTTATATAGCGACGAACCGCAATTGGAAACTTATCTGCATTTGCAGCAGATGATGCTGCTGATAAAATGTCTTGACTGGTTATGGCGAGATAAAAATGACTTTTTCGCCACCGGCAATCTCACCATCTACTACAGTCCCCGCCAGCGCAAATCTGAGGATTTCCGGGGGCCAGATTTTTTTGTGGTTTTGGGAACTGAACGCAAACCCCGCAAAAGTTGGGTGGTTTGGGAAGAAGACGGTAAATATCCTAATTTAATTGTGGAACTTCTTTCTGAGACAACAGCCGGCACGGATCGAGGACTGAAGAAACAAATCTACCAAGATACTTTCCGCACACCTGATTATTTTTGGTTCGATCCTGAAACTTTAGAATTTGCCGGCTTTCATTTAGTCGATGGTCAATATCAACCCCTAGAACCAAATTCTCAAGGCCGGCTGTGGAGTCAGCAGCTAAATTTATACTTGGGTATTTATCAGAGAAAGTTGCGTTTTTTTACGCCAGAGGGTGAGCTAGTTCCCACACCGGAAGAATCAGCCGAGTCAGAGAAACAACAGAAAGAATTAGCGCAACAACGCGCAGAAAAATTGGCGGCAAAACTCAGAGAATTAAATATTGACCCAGATAACCTTTAATCGGTAGGGTGCATTTTTAACGCACCCTACTACTAATTAAACAGCTTGAGAGATTGGATAAGGACTCGTCAATTGATCCAACTGCTTCACCAGCAAGCTGAGGAACAATCCCACATCGGTGACAACGCCGATTGATTCCACTGAACCGCGATCACTTAACTTCGTCACCACTGCCGGGTTAATATCCACACAGACCATTTTGACTCCAGCCGGCGTCATATTTCCCACACCGATTGAGTGCAGCATTGAAGACAGCATCAAAATCATATCCGCGCCGGTAATTAGACGCGAATACTCTTCTTGCGCTTTAATCAAATCCATCTGGGTATCCGGCAATGGGCCATCATCCCGAATCGAGCCGGCTAGTGAGAAAGGTACATTGTGCTTCACACATTCATACATCACGCCATTTGTGAGGATGCCTTGCTCCACTGCTGCGGCAATACTGCCACACCGGCGAATCGTGTTAATAATCTTCAAGTGGTGCCGGTGTCCGCCACGAACTGCAACCCCGCGCTTCATATCCACACCCAAAGATGTCCCCATCATTGATTGCTCAATGTCATGCACCGCGATCGCATTGCCGCCCAATAACCCTTGGACATAGCCTTCCCGGATTAAATGAGTCAGATGTTCGCCGCCGCCGGTGTGGATGACAACAGGCCCTGCTGTCACCACAACTTTACCGCCGCGATCGCGGATTTGCCGCAGTTCCCAAGCGACTTGCTCCACCACCAACTCGACACGGCGCTCACTAGAAACGCTACCAGACATAAAGCTGAATTCTTGGCTATTGCGTTGCTCCCGTGATTCTGTCTTACGCACCGTGCGAATGCCGTCCACACCGACGATAACGGACTCGCCGACTTTTAGATCCCGCAGCAGTTTGCACTTGGCTATCGGCCCTTCAGGGGTGCGTGTCACCGCAACCGCGCCATCCATACGCTGATTTTGCACCTTGATCCACTGGCAATCTACCCGCACTTCCGTGGGGTAAATTGTCGTCACATAAAAATCATCAGGTGCCACACCGTCTTGCAGCACGGGTTCTAAATTCGTATCGCAAACCTCTTGGGGAGGTGCCACCGCACCGAGATCGATCAGCAGCGTCATGATTTCTTCCATTACCTCATGGGAAGGTGCTGATACCTTCACCTCGGCGGAGGAAGTGCTTTGTCGCTGCTCTCCTAAATTAAAATTCAAGACTTGGAAACTGCCACCGCCTTCCATAATCGTGTCTAAAGCGCGGTTGATCAAGCCGGAGTCCAGCAGGTGTCCTTCCAGCCGCACGACGCGACTTTCCACCGGCACGTAGGCTTTGGCTTCTTCCCGCACCGGCTCAGTCACCCGCAGCGTCAGGCACTTGGCAGCACCCCCTGCTTTAAGAAACTCTGTTAAGGCGGTTTCAATCACCTCAAACCCAACTGTAGTAAGGCGTTTCTTGAGTTCTTCACTCGCCTTATTCATCACCACAATTGAGTCAATATTGACGGCATTGCAAGCGAAGTTGACGGCATCTGGTTCCCCAATGGCAATGCGTTTTTCTGCCGGCACGCGCATTTCAATGATGCGGTTTGAGTAAAAATCAAATGCCGGTGGGTAATAGAGCAAATAGCCGCCATTGAGGGGGCAGAAGCAGGTATCTAGGTGATAGAATCGCTCATCTACAAGCTGCAACGAAATCACCTCAATATCCAGCCATTTTGCTAAAAACGGATGAGCGTCAAGTTCGGAACGGAAGCCGTATCCTGCCCACAGCCAGCGTCCTTCCCGATCTAGCAGTGCGTCGCCGGCACCTTCAAAGGGTAAATCTTTGGGCAGTTCATGGACGGTGTAACCCTGTGACTCGAACCACGCTTTGAAGTGAGGTTCCTCGCCTTGTCGCTCTTTGTGGAGGAAGCGGCTGAGTACCACCGTCTTGCCCAAAACCAGGCCGGCGTTGGCTGTAAACACCATATCTGGCCAACCTTGTTCGGGCTTCACCAAGTCTACGAGTGCATTTTCTTTCAGGACGTGATAAAGCTTATGCCACTGCTCTACGGCACGATCTCGCGAGGATTTGTGGATATTCCCTTCCATCCAAGGATTAATCACATAATCCACGTCGTAATGGTCAGGGGCACACATGAGGAAACGAATCGATTCGTTCATAAGAAAATGAAACTATAACAGGACAAACAGCCGTTAACCGAATTCTCTACAGCCACCGCCAAAGTCACTCGTTTTTTCTCTTCAGGAACAAAGAGTGCTTTTAGAAAAATTGAAACTGAAGTGGAGATTAAAGGACAATATTCTACTTTATCACGCGCCTTGGGATGGCGGTGGCTAAAGATTAGGGCTTCTTAATATTGTCTTGAAATTTTAACAATGCTGGCGGCCAAGTTGCTTTTTCTAATAAAGGCTTTAACTGTTGGGCGATGCGAGTGGCTAAAAGCTGATGTCCTGCCTGATTTGGATGGATAATATCATCTTGCCGGTAGCGTGGATTATCCAAAATTCCCTTAGTAACTTGAGGAATGAGATGAGCTTTTGTATCTTGCGCTACTCTCTCATACAATTCCTTGTATTCATCCACATAAATACCGAGTTCTATGCCTAACAAGACGGCAATCGCACCGGACTCTTGCACAGAAGTGACAATCTCGCGCAGATTTTTTTCGGTTTCTGGTTTCGGTAATTTTTGCAGAAAATCGTTTCCGCCAAGCTCTACAATGACTAACCAAGGGCTGCCGGCGATCACATCCGTTTGCAATCGATTTAATCCCATTGCCGTTGTATTGCCGCTAATACCTTGATTAACGATAGGTAAACCGAGTTGCCGACTCAAAACGCTAGGAAATGCGGCTTCCGGCGCTACGCCATAACCAGAAGCGATGCTGTCACCTAAGACAATAATTTGGGTGCCGGTGCCAAGGTTGAGATTTTTTACATGTAATGTCTGGCTTTGGCAGCTCGCCACTAGCAGCAGGGAACTTAATGTTAAAGCCAGGAAAGACAGCCACTTGTACATTTTCATAAAACTTGAGATTTTAGTTTAACAGGCGATAAACAATAGAATATTGTGATCAACTTTAGATTTTTATTTAATTAAAACAAAAATCTAAAATTTAAAGGCTTTAAATCTTTAAGTTGCAGAAAAGTAGGTAATTTTTAAATGCTTTATTTTAGACAAGGTTTCATTTGGGTAATAAATATTTTTTTTTACTTTCACTCACTAACAAATTTATTTAAGAATTGCATTTAAAACAATAAAAATATGTTTCAAATTGTTCCTACCAAAAGGCATAACCTGCGCTCAAAGCGAAAGTATAAAAATCTTTTTTCCAGCCCTCCCCTATTTTAAAGTAGTAAGCCACTCGAAGACTTTTTGTAAAACCTAAGCTTGAATGGATAATAGCTGCCTAATGTTCTCTATTTGCTGTTGAGCATCTGTGAAGCTAGCATCAAAAGATAGCGCAAGCTCAAACGCAGCTATCGCTTGCTGAAAATGTCCTAACTCCAGGTATGCTCTTCCCATCTCAAACGCTGGATCGGTCGTAATAAAACTCCGTTCAAAAGGCTCCCCTTTGTAGTAGCTATCTTCTTTACCCATTTGCAGGCAGTTGTCAAAATATGTCACAGCACCTAAAGGAAATCCTAAAGCAATGAGCGTGATTCCTGCAATATAATTGATTGGCGGGTAATTTGGGCACCATTCGAGACCTCGCTGGCAAAGCAACCGAGCTGTTTCATAATCTTGCTGTAGCAAACATTGCGCTGCCAAAGTAAAAACTAACGAAGGGACAAAGCCAAAATCATCAGGAGGATTACTATTGAGCAAGTGAGGCAGCAGATTGTCAAAAGCTTGGGCGTAGCATTCATGGGCTTTTTCTCTTTGCCCGGTTCTATCATACATTCCAGCAAGGCAGTACAAAAGCATGAGGCTAAGCCCCTTTTCCTGTCGGGCACGTTCCAAAATAGGAAGGTTCCGATTAAGCGTTTTTAAATCTGTGAGTTCTTGAGTATTGCCATAATGTAGCATTCTAAAATTTTCTAAATAACTGACTCGTTCTGCGCTTAAAGGTTGATCGTTATATCTTAATTGCTCGTGCAATACGCCACTATAACTCAACTCTGGAAGGTTGCGAAATAATCTGACATGGTACAAAGGGGCCATGCTTTCATCGTTCGCTTCAGTTCGGATGATAGAGTAGGCAAAAATTTCAGGATGAGAAGAAAGTTGAACCCAAAAACTCTCTGAGTTGATGACTAATTCTTCATCAGCATCCACAACTAATATCCAGTCACCAGAAACCAGCGAGAGCGAGTAATTGCGGGCCGCAGAAAAATCATCACACCAATTGAAGTAACCAATTTTAGCTCCATAGCGGGCAGCGATTTCTAGGGTATTATCTTCCGAGCCGGTGTCTACAACAATAATCTCATCGACATACGGTTGAGCACTGGCTAAACAACGCGGTAAATTTTGGCTTTCATTTTTGACAATCATGCAAAGAGACAGCAAAGGTTTTTCTGTTGATTGCAGGTCGTTCATTTTACTACACCAAATAACACTGGCTACCTCGAAATTTTAATTGACAGTCTGAGAATCTGTTAAAATCTTTGCAGACCTAAGTAATTGATTCAGCATTTGTAACACTTTATCCTAAAAAGCAAGAAAGGCACACTCATGAGTGTACCTTTACAACCGGCAATCCTTACAAATTGCTTTCAATCATTTGCCGATATTGGCTTTTTTGCTTAACGCCTTTCATTTCTGCCAGCAATTCTTTGTTCTTGAAAAACTGAATGGTTGGCGTGCCGGTGACACCGGCATTTTGAGCAATATCTTGATCGGCTTCGATGTCAATTTCAACATAGTGCATCTTGCCATCGAACTCATCCACAACCTTATGTAAAATAGGCTTGAGTGTGTGACAAGGGCCGCAGGTGGGTGAGGCATACTTCACCATAATCAAGCGATTACTGTCATGGAACAGCTTCCGCAAAGCAAAACCACCGGCATGGTGCGTTACCTCTGGATCGAATGTGTCTGCTGTATCAGCCTGTTTTTCATTCGTTGGTTCAGCCGGCTTTCCAGATTCTTCTGCTTGTTTAAACTCCTGCGCCAAACCGTGTAGTGAGAGCCAGCGTTCTGCTAACATTGCCCCCATACAGCCGCTGCCGGCAGCAGTGATCGCCTGTCGAAATTCATGATCTTGCACGTCACCAACCGCATAAACCCCTTCAACACTGGTTTCTACCGAACCGTGCTTGGTGACAACATAACCGATCTCATCAAGTTCTAACTGACCCTTGAAAATTTGCGTATTCGGGGTGTGACCGATGGCGTAAAATAAACCCTTCACCGGCAGATCGCTTTCTTCGCCAGTTTCGGTATTTTTAAGTCTCACTCCGTTCATGTGGCCGCCATCCGTACCTAGAACATCAACGGCTACTGTGTTCCAGTAAACGGTAATTTTAGGATTGCTTAAAACGCGGTCTTGCATGGCTTTAGAAGCCCGCATTTTATCTGAACGCACCAGCAGATGAACGTGAGTTCCATACTTTGTGAGATAAATGGATTCTTCCGCTGCGGTGTCGCCGGCACCAATAACTGCCAAATCAACGCCTTTAAAAATTGGCGTAGCACCATCACAAATCGCACAAGCTGAGATGCCGTTACTCCAAAACGCGCGCTCATTGGGCAATCCTAAGCGTTTCGCCGTCGCGCCGGTGGCGATTACAATGGTATGAGCTTTGACTTCCCGTTCCTCAGAACGCACCGTAAATGGACGCTGGCTCAAGTCAACAGAGATCACATCTTCGGTGTATAACTCAGCACCCCACCGTTGCGCCTGCGCTTTCATCCGATCCATTAATGCAGGGCCGGTGATGCCTTCTGGAAAGCCGGGAAAGTTCTCAACTTCCGTCGTCGTCATTAGTTGACCACCAGGGATGCCACCCATTTGATAGCCTTCAAAGACGACCGGCTTTAGGTTGGCACGACCGGCATAAATAGCTGCTGTGTAGCCGGCGGGTCCCGAGCCAATAATCACCAAATTTTCTACAGTTGGGTTTGTCATAGGGCTTACTACAAACTCATAACGACTTCGTTTAACTGTATTATAACGGCTTGTCTCCAATTATGAGTGATTGCTATCACAAGGAACACACAAAGCTGAACTACGGGCAGTCAGCGCCTGCGAACAATCCGTTTGACATCTAAAATTCCTCAGGGACAGACTTATGCAGCGAGTGTTGGAACCGGAAGTGATGGATACCTGGGAAGAAGCCATTGAGTATGACGCAATGGACTTTACAGAAGTGAATACAGCCTTTGCTCAAAGTGCCGTTGAAATAGGGCCACCGGCAGGGCTTATTTTAGATGCCGGCACCGGCACAGCCCGTATTCCCATTTTAATTAGTCAAATGCGCCCGCAGTGGCAAATTATCGGCATTGATCTCTCAAAAAATATGCTGCAAGTTGGGTCAAAGAATGTAGAGAAAGCCGGCTTGCAATCGCAAATTCAATTGGAACTGGTTGATGCCAAAAAATTGCCTTATCCAGATCATCACTTCGATATGGTAATTTCAAATAGCATCGTTCACCATTTGCCCGATCCTCTGCCGTTTTTCAGAGAAATCAAACGGTTGCTAAAGCCTGCCGGTGCTATCTTTATTCGGGACTTATTTCGACCGGCTGATGAGAAAATTATGGATATGTTAGTTAACTCGTACGCCGCTGATTGTAACGCGCATCAGAAAAAATTATTTCGGGATTCCCTAAATGCTGCCTTTACCTTAGAAGAGGTGAATCAGATAGTAAAAGATGCCGGTTTCAAGGATGTCAAAGTTTATCCATCCTCAAACCGGCATTGGACAGCAGAAAGAAGCATCCAAAAATAAACCTTCTGCCCAAATCGAAAAGACTTCTATATCACCGACGGAATCTGGGGTATCTCTAAAAAAACTAGCTTTTGCAAAAACACAGTTAAAACAAGCCAATAAAAAAGCGCCCCCTTGTGAGGAGCGCTTTTTTAATTGGGTGCTAAAACTTAGCCATTGATAGCAGGAGCAGTCAAAGCAACAGGAGTTTGCTCGCCGGCCGCCAAATCAAGCGGGAAGTTGTGAGCATTACGTTCGTGCATCACTTCCATCCCCAAGTTGGCGCGGTTGATCACAT
>NZ_JACJOU010000014.1 GCF_014695725.1 Microcoleus sp. FACHB-672
CGTAAGCATTGACTATTTTTTCTCGCAAATCTACTGAGTACGGTTTCATTATGATTCTCAATACCTTTAATGTTCCCTTGAGTGTACCTCATATCTCTCAAAAGCGCTGTATCTCCTCTTTCTAAGTGAGGCACTAGACTTTGCGCGAGCCAAGCCTCAACCAAATCTCGATGACACCCTCCAACAAATGTTAAAGGCGCTAATAACCTCCCAGCTTTTAACGCACTAATCCAATTACTTCTCTCTCTTTTTCTTCCGGGTTTAAGCGCGTGACATCTTTCCCCTTTAGGGCTATAACCATAGGGATAGTATTCTCGCTCATCAAATCCTGCTTCATCGACATAAACTATTTTTTCTTCATCCACTTCTGACATTTTTTTGATGAACTGTACTCGGAGTTCTTCATCTCTTTCTTGATACCCGTAAGTTTTTTCGAGTAATGCCTAGCTTTTTACACGCATAGCTTACATTTTGTTGAGTTAAATTCTCTCCCCATAATTCGGCCATTCTCCCTTGAGTCAGCTCTTTATGTTCTTCAATAAACTTTTCAAACTTTGACTCATCTTTGATTTTGGGGGGTCTGCCTTTTTGTCTGTTTGTGCTGGCTTGATAGTCTCCGGTTTCTTTTTCTTTTTTTAGCCACAAGTCTAAGCTATTGCGGCTAATTTGTAGCAAACGACATATTTCGCTTTTTCTTTGTCCTCTCTTGAACGCCTCAATGGCTTTTGTTCGCAGATCATAACTATAGGGAACTGGCATACTATTTTGACTGGCTTGGAACTTTCTTTTCTATTCTATCATTGTCCTAACCTTAACAGGTAGTGCTATACAAATCCAGCTCATTTGTTTTTTTAAAAGTCTAAGTAGATCGTTTTGAGAGCTTTCCTGCTTCTCAGACATCCTCTCAGAGCAAATTTCCATGACACTAGACAAATTATTCAGCATTCCTGATTGGATAGAATTTATGGACGCTGCAATATTTTAATTTGACTATTGCGAGAGTATGGATCACCGATCATCCCGGCTAATAATTTGCCATCAGAACTAATCACTAAATTACTCATCTTATGTTTGTCCAGAATGGCTTCTAATTCGGCTGTTTGCAGATTCCACACTGTCAGCCCCTTGTAAGTGCCGGCAATGATGCGATCTTGACTGAGGGTAATGTTAGAGAGATGATTTTCGTTCGGAGATAAATTCAGCTTTGTACGTGCCTTAACCTTTCCTGTTTTTAGATCCCATACTTTCAGATTGATTGGTTTGCTAGAAAATGAAGTGGTGACGACTGTTTGTCCATCCAAACTGATACGTGAAGTGCCAATCGATTCAAAATTCCATTGTTTTGAAAGAACTCTTTGCCGGTTTGTCGCCAAATCCCACACAACCAGTTCGCTGTCCAATTCAACCAATGCTATTTTGCCAGCGGAACTGATGGCTAGGGGATAAAAAGGTGGAGGCCCAGTTTTGATCGAAACTGAACCAATTGTGAACTCTGTTGGAGACGAATTAGGCAATGTTGTTTTTAGCTTGCCGGTTGTCAGATCCCACATTTTAAGTTCATCATAAGCGCTACTAATAATGGTTTTTCCATCAGATGAAATCTCGACCTGACGGATATCGCTAGAATGTCCCTTGAGGATCTGGGGCCGCTGGTTTGAGGTAATATCCCAGATGCGAACCATGCGATCTCCACTGCCGGTGACGACGGTTTTGCTATCGGGAGCGATTGCGACAGCATCTATTTTACCTGAATCGCTTTGAAGTGTTTTTCTTAACTGTCCCGTTTGCAAATCCCAGATTTTAATTGCCTTATCTTCCCCACCACTAACCACGGTTTTACCATCAGCACTGATTGTAAAGGTAGAGGCTGTGGGATGTCCTTTTATGGTGCGAACAACGGAGAAATTGCAGTAAGGGGACTGGGTTGTCTTTTGAGAACAATAGTTCGGGACGATAGAAGACGATCTTTGTCGAACAAGGGGGGAAAAGTGCCAAAGGACAACGTTCGAGAGAATAATGACGGCTACCATTAGAATCCGCGAGCCGGTGAAAGAGGCTTTACCTGACTGATTACCGAGTGGTTCTCCTAAAATAATTTGGGTTAATTCGTGCCGGCTGCGATTTGCTTCGTACCAAAAGGCGCACCACAAGGCAAATAATAGAAGAACCGGCAGTCCTACAAATTGGAAGGCTAGTAAGGCATCCACATCCCCAGATAACGCCCCGAACAGAAAAAACGGGATCGAAATGCTGTACCAGACTGCATACCAAAAAAGTAAGAAAGCGATGATAAAGGTAGGCACCCGCAGGGTGACATGAATAAGTGTTCCCTGAGATAACGGCTCAAATCGCCCCCGGATCTTTGGTAAAAATGAGTTTCGGTAGTGAATAATGCGACGGATATCAAATCCCGAATCATTGATCGTGCCTTCATAGGGAGCATGATTGCGAGAAATACTCCATCGTATTGCCTTTGGAGGTTCGATTTGGGCATTTAGCTTGTCGATGACAGCCGGCAAGGGATATTCGGTTTTAATGGTAAAGCTATCAGAAGGTAAGAGTTTCACAAGCCGTAACTTCTCCAATCGGCGTAGAGCTAGCGAGATTTCCTCCCTACTTTTTTAACTTTATATTTGAAGATACGTTTCCATATTTAGCTATTTCTTAAGCAATTAATAATTACACAACTTATCCTTGCTTTCGTGCCCGTAATTGCTAGGAATTGTAGGGATTAGTTATAGCCGGCACAATAGAACCCAACAGCGCTCAAATAATACTTATTCCCATTCATCCAGGCTATCTTCGCTATCCATAAAAAAAAGGGGCAGGCATCATGCCTACCCCACAAGAAACGATTACTTAGGTTTTAGCCTAACAGTGCTTTTGCCTTAGCTAAAACATTGTCAGCGCTGAAGCCAAACTTCTCTAGACAGACACCGCCTGGAGCAGAAGCACCAAAGCGATCAATACTTACGGTATCGCCTTCCGTTCCGACGTACTTGTGCCAGCCAAAACTGCTGCCGGCTTCTACAAGTAAGCGCTTGGTAACAGATTTCGGCAGAATAGACTCTTTGTAAGCCGCATCTTGTCCATCAAACACTTCGGTTGAAGGCATCGAAACGACACGGACTTTTTTACCTTCAGCCGTGAGTTTCTCGGCTGCTGTTACGCACAGGCTCACTTCTGAACCCGTACCAATCAAGATAACATCCGGTGTTCCCTCAGACTCAACCACCGTGTAGCCACCTTTTGCCACGCCTTCAATCGATGTGCCGGCTAAATTGGGCACATTTTGACGCGTGAAGGCTAACAAGGTGGGATGGTTTTGCTTGGCTTTTTCAATCGCTAATTTATAAGCACCAGAACATTCGTTTCCGTCTGCAGGACGAATCACCGTCAGGTTAGGAATCGCACGCAGGGAAGCAAGCGTTTCAATCGGTTGGTGGGTTGGGCCATCTTCACCTTGTCCGATAGAGTCGTGGGTCATCACCCAAATTACCCCAGCTTGGGACAAGGCAGATAAGCGAATGGCAGCCCGCATATAATCTGTGAAGATCAAGAAGGTTGCGCCGTAGGGAATTAATCCAGATTGATGCAGCGCGATCCCATTACAGATTGCGCCCATACCATGTTCCCGCACACCAAAGTGGATGTTGGGGTTTTGATATTGCCCTTTCTGGAAGTCACCACTTCCTTTGATTTCAGTCAGGTTGGAGTGGGTTAAGTCAGCGGAACCCCCGATCAGTTCAGGCAAAACGGATGCCAATTTGTTGAGGCAGTTTTCGGAGTGCTTGCGGGTTGGCAGCGCCTTGTCTTCGGCGGTGTAGGTGGGGAGAACCTTATCCCAACCGTCAGGCAATTTGCCGCTGATGTAGCGGTCGAATTCAGCCCCTTCTTGGGGATATTTAGCTTTGTAGTCGGAAAAAGTCTTGTTCCACTCTGCTTCATAGCCTGCGCCGCGTTCCACGGCTTTGCGGGTATGGTTGAGTACATCTTCTGGGATTACGAAAGGCTCGTGTTGCCAGCCCAGTTTTTCGCGAGTCAATGCAATTTCATCTGCACCAAGGGCGGCACCATGAACACCGGCAGTGTTTTGTTTGTTGGGCGAACCATAACCGATGATGGTTGTCACCTTAATCATGGTTGGCTTGTCGGTGACGGCTTTAGCTTCGTTAATTGCTTTCTCAATGGCGGCTAAATCGGTATTGCCATCTTCGACGTGGAGGACGTGCCAACCGTATGCTTCAAACCGCTTGGAAACATCTTCTGTGAAAGCCACATCGGTAGAACCATCGATGGAGATGTGGTTGTCGTCGTACAACGCGATGAGTTTACCTAATCCCAGGTGGCCGGCGAAAGAACACGCTTCACCAGAAATACCTTCCATGTTGCACCCATCACCCAAAATCACATAAGTGTAGTGATCGACGATTGTGCTATCGGGCTTATTATACTTGGCCGCTAGGTGAGCTTCTGCCATTGCCAAACCGACGGCGTTGGCAATTCCTTGACCGAGAGGACCCGTGGTGACTTCCACACCTGGAGTCATAAAGTTTTCCGGGTGCCCAGGGGTTTTGGATTCCCACTGACGGAACTGCTTGATGTCTTCTATGGTGACGCTGTCGAAGCCCATCAGGTAGAGCAGGGCGTACTGTAGCATGGAGCCATGTCCAGCTGATAGCACGAAGCGATCGCGGTTAAACCACTTAGGATTTTTTGGGTTATACCGCATAAAGCGATCCCACAGCACAAACGCCATCGGCGCAGCGCCCATCGGTAGCCCTGGGTGACCGGACTTTGCCTTCTCTACGGCGTCAACGGCCAGAAAGCGGATGGAGTTGATGCAAAGTTCTTCGAGTGATTGGGTGGCAACAGGCATGATCGTTTTCTTGAGTGCAAACAGTGTGAGAGATCGATTGAATGACCTTGGGTGTTAGCGCTCTGGAATCGCCCCAAGACATTCTCACCCATCATCCCATTAGCGGGATCGATGGGCAAGTAGTTCTCATGGGGAATGGGGAATGGGGAAGGGGAAATCGGGCATGGGTTCAGAAAAAATCACCGATGCCCGATGCCCTAAACGTACTTTTTAAAAGCTAGTGTGACGTTATGACCGCCAAACCCGAAGGAGTTGGACAGCGCCACTTCGACTTTTTGAGCGCGACTTTGGTGAGGCACATAATCTAAGTCGCAGTTTGGATCGGGATCGTCCAAATTAATCGTCGGCGGAATTTGATCGTTGGCAATTGCCATTGCGGTTGCTACGGCTTCGATGCCGCCGGAACCGCCCAGCAGGTGGCCGGTCATTGACTTGGTTGAGCTAATGGCCACTTTGTAGGCACTCTCTCCCAAGGCTGTTTTAATGGCGGCGGTTTCTGTGGGGTCGTTCATCGGCGTGCTGGTGCCGTGGGCGTTAATGTAGCTGATTTGATCGGGGGTGATTCCCGCATCTTTCATCGCTAGCTGCATTGCCCGTGCAGCCCCTTCGCCACCAGGTACGGGGGAGGTCATGTGATAGGCGTCGCAAGTCATGCCGTAGCCAACGAGTTCGGCATAGATGCGGGCACCCCGACTGAGGGCGCATTCGAGTTCTTCGAGCAATAGGATGCCGGCACCTTCGCCCATAACAAATCCATCCCGATTCCGGTCAAAAGGCCGGCTGGCGTGGGCGGGATCGTCGTTGCGCGTCGAAAGTGTCCGGGCTGCTGCGAAACCGGCAACAGACAGGGGCGTTACCGCCGCTTCCGTTCCGCCACAAATCATCGCTTGGGCGTAGCCGCGCTGAATCAGACGAAATGCTTCACCTACTGCATTTGAGCCAGCCGCACAGGCTGTAACTGTGCATGAATTTGGCCCCTTTGCGCCGGTGTGAATGGCGGTTAAACCGGCAGCCATATTGGCAATCATCATGGGAATCATGAAAGGGCTGCACCGATCTGGGCCTTTCGTGAGATAGATTTCTTGTTGATCTTCAAGAACTTTTAGCCCCCCGATGCCGGTGCCGATGATCGCGCCCACCTGTTCTGCATTCAGGTCATTAATTGTGAACTGGGCGTCGGCGATTGCCTGCTTGCTCGCTGAAATCGCAAACTGAGCAAAGCGATCCATCCGCTTGGCTTCTTTGCGTTCCAGATACTCGTAAGGGTCAAAGCCCTTCACTTCGCCGGCAATTCGACAGTCGTGCCGTGATGCGTCGAACAAGGTGATGGGGCCAATGCCACTTCTGCCGGCAATCAATCCTTCCCAATATTCAGCGAGGGTATTGCCAATTGGTGTGATCGCACCAAGGCCGGTGACAACAACACGTTTCCGTTCAAAGTTGGTCATGATTCAATTTCGCGGGCTTCCACACCCAGAACGCAAAACACAGGGGCACGGGAGAAGGAAGTCAGACTGAACGCTGAAGGCTGAATTGATGCTTCAGCCTTTTTACTTCAGCCTTCATCCTTCAGCCTTGAGCGCTCACTCCTTCGCGGCGGAGGCTGAAACTTGGCTGTTGATGTAGTCCACAGTTGCTTGAACTGTGAGAATCCCTTCTGCGGCTTCGTCCGGAATTTCGATATCAAATTCTTCTTCTAAAGCCATTACCAATTCCACAGTATCTAAAGAGTCAGCTCCGAGATCGTTGGCGAAGTTGGATTCTGGCTTGATGTCGCTCGCCTCAACTTCCAGTTGATCCGCCACGATTTTCTTGACTCTTGAAAAAATTTCCTCTTGACTCATAGGGATGTCCTCAGTGTGCCGCAGCTGCTTATAAATTCGTGCGTTGTTAGTTTTTGTCTAACATTTATCCATTTGCCTTGACCTGTAAAGGTTTCACTTGTCCCTGGCAGTCGCTAGAACTTGGGAAAGGATTTTTACAGGTCAGGGCATTTGATCATCTTATCGGAAAGGGGGATCGCAAGGGAGACTGATCGCAGACGGTTTTAAAATTGACACCCTGTCGGTCAAAACTTTTGGGATTAAAGGTTTGTAAGGAATTGCTGTCGGTTGCCCGTCTGGAAGTCATCATAGAAAAAGAGCGTCCGCTCTGCTTACCCACATTATCCCAGGCTTAACGCTCGCTAGGGAATTCCAACTATGCCATCCTCAACACTTAGATACGCTTACTTTCCCGGCTGTGTTGCCCAAGGAGCCTGCCGAGAGCTTTACCAGTCTACTCAAGTTCTGACTGAAACTTTGGGCATTGAACTCGTTGAATTGAAAAAAGCTTCCTGCTGCGGTTCTGGCACGTTTAAGGAAGACTCTCAGCTGCTAGAAGATACGGTGAATGCTCGTAATATTGCTTTGGCGGAAGAATTGAATCTGCCGCTGCTGACTCATTGCAGCACGTGTCAGGGCGTCGTTGGCCATGTGGATGAGCGCCTCAAGGATTTGCAGAAAACTGACTCGGCTTATATTGAGCGCGTGAACGGGTTATTGAAAAAAGAAGGCTGTTCGCCCTATCGGGGAACGACGGAGGTCAAACATCTCCTGTGGGCCTTAATCGCAGATTACGGTTTGGAGGAAATTCAAAACCGGGTGACGCGCAAGTTGAGTGACCTAAAATGTGCAGCGTTTTACGGGTGCTATCTGCTTCGCACCCAAACTTCGATGCCTTTCGATGATCCCTTCAAACCCGAATCAATGGAGAATGTATTTCGGACGGTTGGGGCGACACCGATTTATTATCGAGGGCGCACGCAATGTTGCGGTTGGCCTCTTTCTAGTTATGCGCCGGTTGAGTCGTTTAAGATGGCCGGCGCTCATATTCAAGAAGCGCTTGACGCGGGGGCGGATTGTCTGATAACGCCTTGTCCTTTGTGCCACCTCAATCTGGATTCTCGTCAACCAGAGGTGGAACAGGTGATTCAACGTAAACTGGGGCTGCCGGTGTTGCATTTGCCTCAGTTAATCTCGCTGGCTTTAGGGGTTGATCCGAAGCAGTTGGGACTCGACCGACACATTGTTTCAACCAAGCCGGTGTTGGAGAAATTGGGACTTTAGGGGGATTGGGCATGGGGCATGGGGGATGGGGCATGGGTGAAAGGGAGAAATTCATCCTTCATGCTTCGATCCCTCATTTTTGGGTTCTACGGTATGCACACAAGTCTTCTCTACTGACGTTTGAGGTTGAGCAGCAGATGTGTGTACACCGTAGATTTTTAGGTTAGGGGCATGGGGTATGGATGAGCAAATAACAGGCAAAGATCCAAAATTTAACATTCTGGGACAAATCACCGGCTTGCTTTTAAGCTTTGTGCTGCTTGTTGTTGGGCTAGTGCTTTGTTTTGTTTTTAACCCGGCAACAGTTCAATCAGAGTCCCTCGCTATCCCACTCGAAGGCAACCGGCAACTCGTCGCACGCCTATTTATTCCGAAAGCGACTGCTGCCCCACAGCCAGTTATGGTGCTGTGTCATGGCATCAATGCCAGTAAGGAGGTGATGACGCCCTTAGCAGTGGAATTGGCGCGTCATGGAATTGCAGGACTCGCTTTCGATTTTGGGGGATCGGGGGAATCTTACCGGCTTTCAGGGGGTAAGGGTGCGATCCAAAATCTTGAGGAAAGCAATCTCGCGGATGCCCAGGCAGTTCTGACTTATCTGCGGGCAAATCCTGATCGCTTTGATGTTAAGCGCATGGGAATTGCCGGCCACTCTTTGGGGGGCACTATTGCTTTACAGCTAGCTCAAACAGACCGGCAGTTGCGCTCTACGATTGTGATGGGAATGAGCGGAGAAGCGGCCCCTTCTGTGCCCAAAAATCTTTTCCTGGGCGTGGGTGTGTATGAACAGCTTAATCCTGTGGCAGATGTCCGCCGGATGTACCAAGCGGCAACTGCCGGCAAAAATCAGGCAGGCGAGATTGTTGGAGATTTTAATACCGGCACTGCCCGGATGATGGTGATTTCTCCGACGGCTGATCATGTAATCGAACCCTACGATTCTTTTTTAATCGGGCAGGCGGTGAATTGGGCGCAACGATCTTTGAATGTGTCGGTTGCGCGTCTGCCGGCAGTATTTCCTGGCTATATTTTAGGATTATTGGTTGCGTTCACGGGCGCTGTAGCAACCGGCGTTTTGATGTTTGTGCGAACTGGAAAGCCGGTGGAATATCCGGCTGCCCGTCAGCTTTTCCGGCGCTTTGTGGCTTTTACCCTTGTGGCGCTGATGGGTGTGGTGTGGAGGTTGGGAAGCAGTGGTTTAGGCCCGTCTAGAGCGGCTAGTAATTCGCTAATTTTATGCTATGTGCTGTTACTGGTTACGAATTACGCCCTGCTTTATTCTGAAAAATGGAAGCCGGCTTTACGGGTCGCCGGTTTATATAGTTTGGTGTTTTTAGAACCGTTTATGTTGCCGGCTTTACTGAGTGGTAGCAGCGAAGTTGTTAAAAATCCTGGTTATCTCATCGATTTGCCGCAATTTCTGCTGCAATGGCCGGTGTTTTTTATTTATAACTACACAACAGTTTTTAAACTTGCATTATTGCCGACTTACACCTTGAAATTGCAGCTAAGTTGGTTATTTTTGCTGCTGATATTGGTGGAATTTGTGTGGCCGGCAATTACTTTAACAACACTGGAACGGGCTGTTAAATGGGCTGTGCGGCAGTTGCGCCGGCCTTTTAGGGTTGCCGGTTACGGTAGCATTTCCCGCCGTTCAGCCGGCCTGCTGGGGGTGCTGGTGCTGTTGCTGGTTCTGATTGTGCATCAGCGCCTTCAGGATGGCGTGTTCTCCCTGGCAGCCGGTAGCGGGTTACTGGTGTTGCAGTTAATTAGCCAGATGGTGTTGCTGCCGGTGGCGGTAATTGTGGTTATTTTGCGCTCAGCCTGGTTTCGGCGTTTAGAGAGCCGGTGTTTAGAGAGATGAGGGGAAGAGAATAAAGATTGAGGTATTAACTCGTTGCGAAAGGGAACTTAAAAACTGCTTTAGCAATATCAGGCAACCATTCACAAACCACACATTTTATTGATAATCATGCACAAAGATCAACAAAACCTTGCTCAAGCTTGGTTTGAACACGGCATAGCATTACGCAATGTAGGACGCACTGAAGAAGCGATTGCATCTTACGATAAAGCCCTTGAAATTAAACCGGACGATTATGAAACCTGGAACAGTCGGGGCAATGCTTTATATAATTTAAGACGTGATGAAGAAGCGATTACTTCTTACGAAAAAGCCCTTGAAATTAAACCGACTTATCATTTAGCCTGGAACAATCGGGGTAATGCTTTATATAATTTAGGACGTGATGAAGAAGCGATTACTTCTTACGAAAAAGCCCTTGAAATTAAACCATACTATCATGAAGCCTGGTATTACCGAGGCCATGCGTTAGTTAATTTAGGACGCCATGAAGAAGCGATTACTTCCTACAACAAAGCTGTTGAAATTCAACCAGACTATCATGAAGCCTGGTACTGGCAGGGCTATGCTTTATATAATTTAGGACGCCATGAAGAAGCGATTGCATCTTATGACAAAGCACTTGAAATTCAACCAGACTATCATGAAGCCTGGTACAGCAAAGCTTACTGCTACGCCTTACAAGGCAACATTGAGTTAGCCCTAGAAAACCTCCAACACGTTATTTACCTCAACCCTGACGAATACCGGCAATTCGCAGAAAGCGACTCGGACTTTGATAACATCCGAGGGGATAGCCGGTTTCAAATGCTTATTCAGGGGAAATGAGGGAGAGAAGGATGCCGGCATCTTGACTGATTGCCGGCATTCCCTGAATTATATTTCCTAATGCGCTTGGGAATTAGTAGATAGTTATTCTTGTATTTTGTTTGAGTCTGGGCTAAGATTTATAAAAAAAAACTTATTAAGAACTAACTCGTTACAAAAGGAAAGTTAAAAACTGCTAGAGCAAGCTCAGTCAACCATTCACAGACCACACATTTTATTTATAATTATGCACAAATATCAACAAGACATTGCTCAAGCTTGGTTTGAACAGGGTATAGCATTAGCCAATGTAGGACGCTATGAAGAAGCAATGGCCTCTTACGACAAAGCACTTGAAATTAAACCAGATTATCATGAAGCCTGGTATCACCGGGGCTTTGTCTTAGCTTATTTTTTAGGACGCGATGAGGAAGCAATGGCCTCTTACGACAAAGCACTTGAAATTAAACCAGATTATCATGAAGCCTGGAACAACCGGGGCATTGCCTTAGATTATTTAGGACGCTATGAAGATGCGATTGAATCCTACGACAAAGCCCTTGAAATTAAACCGAACCTTCCTGAACCCTGGAACAACCGGGGCAATGCTTTAAAAAATTTAGGACGCTATGAAGAAGCGATTGCTGACTACGATAAAGCACTTGAAATTAAACCGGATTATGATGAAGCTTGGAACAAGCGGGGCGATTCCTTAAGTGATTTAGGACGCTATGAAGAAGCGATTGCTGACTACGATAAAGTACTTGGCATTAAACCGGACTTTCCTGAAATCTGGTACATTCGTGGTCTTATCTTAGGAAATTTAGGACGCTATGAAGAAGGAATTACTTCCTACGATAAAGCACTTGAAATTAAACCTGGCTATCATGAAGCCTGGTACTGGCGGGGCGATGCTTTAGCTAATTTAGGACGCTATGAAGAAGTGATTGCTTCTTACGATAAAGCACTTGAAATTAAACCAGACTATCATGAAGCCTGGTTCTATCGGGGCTTTGCCTTAAATAATTTAGGACGCTATCACGAAGCGATTGCTTCTTACAATAAAGCCCTTGAAATTAAACCGGACTATTATGAAGCCTGGTGCAACCGGGGCTTTGCTTTATATAATTTAGAATGCTATGAAGAAGAGATTGCTTGCTACGATAAAGCACTTGAAATTAAACCGGACTTTCATCAAGCCTGGAACAAGCGGGGCAATGCCTTAGGCAAATTAGAACGCTATGAAGAAGCGATTGCTTGCTTTGACCAAGCTATTGAAATTGAAGCGGACTTTCATGAAGCCTGGTACAACAAAGCTTGCTACAGCGCCTTACAAGGCAACATTGATTTAGCCCTGGAAAACCTCCAGCACGCTATCCAACTCAACCCTGACGAATATCGGCAACTTGCAGAAACCGACTCGGACTTTGACAACATCCGAAAGGATAGCCGATTCCAAATGCTCATTCAGGGGAGATGAGGGAGAGAAGGGTGCCGGCATCTTTTATCATCTGTGTGCATCTGTGGTTAAGATCAAAATTTCCAACTTTGGCACGATATTTAATTTAAGTTGAGATCATGCCTAATTTTGAATTTGGCAACGTGTCGAATCCTGAAGAAGCACAACGCCTAGGGGAAATTCTCTGCCAGTGCTTCAACTTTCCTACGAAAGATTGGCCTTTTTATCGAGATCGTTTGGGATTAGAGAGTTTTCGAGTTTTGCGTCAAGAGGGCAAAATTGCCGCCGGCTTGGGAATTTACCAGATGGGGCAGTGGTTTGGGGGGCAATCTGTGCCAATGGCGGGGATTGCAGCTGTGGGTGTGCCGCCGGAGTATCGGGGAACCGGCGTGGCATTTGAACTGCTGAGTCAAACCCTCAAAGAACTTTATGACAGTGGGGTGCCGGTTTCTTCGCTTTATCCCGCCACTCAGCGCCTTTACCGGAAAGTGGGATATGAACAAGCCGGCACCCGTTGCACCTGGGAGTTGCCAACTCAGAGTATTCGCATGAGTGAACGCAGTATGCCGGTTCGTTCTGTAGAATCATCTCAGCATGAAGTTTTTCACGAACTTTACCGGCAGCAGGCAAGCCGAAATAACGGGAATTTAGATCGCAATACAGCCATTTGGGAGAATGCTGTTCAACACCCAGACAATGCGGTTTATGCCTATATTGCCGGCAGTGAAAGCCAACCCGAAGGTTACATTATTTTTAGTCCCAAACAGGAAGTCGGTAGCAATCTATTAACAATATGGGATTGGGCGGCTGTAACGCCGGCAGCGCAACGTCGTTTGTGGGCGTTTTTAGCAGATCATCGATCTCAGATCGACAAGGTTATTTGGCAGGGTTCAACTCTCGATTCTCGTCTGTTTCTGCTTGCAGAACAAACCGCTAAAATTCGCAGTTTAGACATCTGGTTTTTGCGAGTGGTGAATGTGGCGCTTGCCTTGGAAAAACGCGGCTATCCGGCGGCTATGGTTGCTGAGTTACATTTATCTGTCACTGACAATTTACTGCCGGCAAACAATGGCAATTTTGTTTTAAAGGTTTCTGGAGGGCGAGGCGAAGTCACTAAAGGCGGTAAAGGCGAACTACAGTTAGACATTCGCGCCCTCGCACCGCTTTACACGGGTTTATTTACAGCTTATCAACTGCACGCAAACGGCCAATTAGAAGCAACGGAGAATGCGTTATCTCTTGCGACTCAAATATTTGCCGGTTCTCAGCCTTGGATGCCAGACTTTTTTTGATGATTAATTTAATTAGGGAGTTAATGTGCCTTAACTTAAAACTCCCCAATATTCTAAATCATGCTGCTTAGTGAAAATACCAAAAGCAGTTATCTCTATTCAAATTTTACCTGCGCTTCTGCTCAATGTAGATAAATTTATCTCGATTGTTTAGTTGTTTTCATAGAACATTCTCCTGTTTTACTTTTCAAAAATATCTAATTGTTCAAGAATCGGCTTACCATTTTTATTGTCTTTTTTCGCTCCGCCTTGACGCAAACCAACCGCAATCTTACTGTGCTTTTCTATTTGGCTCATGACTTGCCTTGCACGTTCAATCACAGAAGCCGGCAAACCAGCTAATCTTCCCGCTTCTATTCCATAAGAACGGTCAGCGCCTCCGGGATGAACTTGATGCAAAAACACTATTCTATCCGGAAATTCTTTCACTGTTACTTGATAGTTGGCGACATTGGATAAAATTGATGCCAATTCATTTAATTCATGGTAATGCGTCGCAAAAATTGTCCGTGAAGCGATATCCGTTGCCAGATATTCTGCAACCGACCAAGCAATTGAAAGACCGTCAAAGGTTGCCGTTCCTCTGCCAATTTCATCAAGCAGAACAAGGGATTTTGGTGTGGCGTGGTTGAGAATATTTGCGGTTTCATTCATTTCTACCATAAAGGTAGATTGTCCGGTTGCTAAATCATCGACGGCACCGACACGGGTGAAAATGCGGTCAGAAATTCCCAAGGTTGCTGAAGCTGCCGGCACAAAACTACCAATTTGTGCCATTAATTGAATTAAACCAATTTGTCTTAAATAACAGCTTTTTCCACTAGCATTTGGGCCGGTGAGAATGATTAAATCAGGAGTAGGAGAGGCAGTTTCTGGAGTTCCTAAATGCGCTGAATTAGGGACAAAGAAACCGGCAGGTAAAGATTGCTCAACGACGGGGTGGCGTCCGTCAATAATTGCAATTTCTCGGCTTTCGACCATCGTAGGCCGGCAGTAACCTAGATGCACAGCAACTTCTGCTAAACCGCACAGGACATCGGCTGCGGCAACGGCTTTGGCGACTTTGCGAATTAGTTCTGCTTGTTCTCCCACTTCTGCACGCAAGCCGGCAAAAACTTCGTATTCGAGTTGGTTTAAATCATCTCGTGCGGTGAGAATTCGAGCTTCTCTTTCTTTTAAATCTGTGGTGATATATCTCTCTTCATTCGTCAGGGTTTGTTTGCGGAGATAATCTTTCGGGGCTTGCTCAGTTTTAGACTTACTAATGCTGATATAGTAGCCAAAGGTTTTATTAAATCCAACTTTAAGATTGGGAATGCCGGTGCGTTCTCTTTCGGTTACTTCTAATTGAGCAATCCACTGCCGATCTTCCTCAACTTGCTGGCGCATGGCATCAAGCTGAGGGTGAATGCCAGGGCGAATTAAATTGCCTTCAGTCAGATGGATGGGGGGGGAATCAACTAAATGTTCGCGCAGGCGATGTGCCAGTTGTTCAAGTACCTGCGGCACATTTTGCAAGGCTTTAAGATAAGGCGAGGTGCCGGCAGATGCCAAGTTTGCCAGTTCTGGAAGTTTTCCTAAAGATTCTGCTAAAGTTACTAAATCTTTTGCATTCGCTGTACCAGAGCCGGCCCGCCCTGCCAGCCTTTCAATATCATAAATTTGCCGTAATAACTGTTGCAAATCTTGGCGAAAGGAATTATTGTCTACCAATTCTTGAATCGTATCTTGTCGGGCGCTAATGCCTTTAATATCTAGCAAAGGTTGCAACAACCACCGGCGCAATGCCCTTCCACCCATTGCAGTGCCGGTTTTATCCAGCGCCCACAACAGTGAACCATAAAAAGTGCCATCCCGGACGGTTTGGGTAATTTCCAAATTGCGCCGGCTCTGATGATCAATAATCAGAAAATCAGCAAGTGTGTAGGTTCGCACCGGCTGTAAGGGAATTTTGGTTTTGGCGGTAAATTGGGGATTGGAAGATTTCAGCTTTTCCCCGGTTCCCTGTTCAAATGTATTTTCCAAATATTCCAGCAAACCGCCGGCGGCGCGGACTGCCAGGGGTAAATGTTCGCACCCCATCCCTTCCAGCGATCTCACTTTAAAGCGTTGCAACAGTCGTTGACGTGCTTCGACTTGAGTAAACGGTCTTTGCGATCTCAAGGCGTAACAAAAAGAAGGCGGCAGGCAGCTAGGCAAGTGTTCAGAAGTTTCGCCGGGACGCAGCAAACTGCCGATATCCGGCGCATCCGTGGGAATCAGCACTTCTGAGGGTTGCAGCCGCATCAATTCTTGGCTTAGCTGTTCCAAGTCATCCGCTTGGGTGGTTAAAAATTCGCCGGTGGAGATATCTGCATAGGCTAAACCCCAATGACTGCCGGTGATCACGGCGGCGGCGAGGAAGTTATTGCGCCGCGCTTTCAGCATTCCTTCTTCTAGAACCGTCCCTGGCGTGATGACGCGGGTGATTTGGCGTTCAACGATGCGGCGTTCTGCGGCGGCTTCTGCGGCGTCTTCCACTTGATCGCAGACTGCGATCGCATAGCCTTTTTCGACGAGTTGCGTAGAGTAGCGATCTAAGGCATGGTGAGGAACGCCGGTCATTGGCACACGCCCCACTTCTTTACCCCCTTCTTTGCTAGTGAGGACGAGTTCGAGTTCTCGTGAGACGGTAATTGCGTCTTGAAAGAAGGTTTCAAAGAAGTCCCCAACCCGATACAGCAGGATCGCATGAGGATATTTATCTTTCATATCCGCATAATGCCGGTACATGGGTGATAGCTGTTCACGATCTATCAGCCGGTAGTCCGCATTTTTTATAGTCGGTTGGTTGGGTTGGTTGGGGGTAGATGCAGAGTAAAGGGTCATGGCCAGAAGTGGGCTGCGAGGATTAGGATCATTGTAATAGGCCGGTTTTTGATGACGAGCCTCTGTACCCTTGCTTTATACAGTAAAATTTCGATTTTTTCTCGTAAATTTTATGACGGCTTATTGATGGACAGCGTCTTAAATGCTTTTGATGCGATCAGCGCAATTCTGACTTAATTTATAGGTCAAAGGGTTTATTGGGGCGTTTTGCTGGTTTTTTCTGCCGGTTCTCTGCATTATTGAGGCGTTTGAGGAACAGCAGATCATGGAATCGTTTAATGGAGTCAATCAGCTTCGAGAGGCTCGGCGACCATAATCTATCCCAAATTTGCTCAACTTTTGAAGGCAGTTCTGAGTCAAAAAGCATAAGTTAAGTCTATTTTGAGACTATTTAATAGTCCTTACTACCTTCTCTTGGCAAACCTCCACCAGACAATTAATAACATCATTAGCAAGCATCTCTATTGTCTCCTGACTAAGTGAAGGCTTAGAGGCTATGAAATTAAGAAACATTTTTTCGTTAAAAGTTGCCACGGCAACTGTAAATATCTTACCAAATATGGCATTACTGGAAACAAAACTTATTTCTTCTATTTCTAGATTTCCATACAAACGAGGGATATTGACTTTTCCAATATTAGTAACAGCAATTGTCAAGGGAGATTCATCTGGATGATCAATATAGTATTCAACAATCTTGCGAAATAGCATTAGAGGCTTAAAAAAATCTTTTCGCTTTAAACCTAATTTAATATTTTGAGTAACCTTCCTTGATAACTCCCAAAATGATGTATGGGGCTGTATATTATGTAGTGAAGTTAAAAACAAAGCTAAAAACCCCATATTATTAGGATTAATAGGAGGTTCAAGATGCCTGCGTAAATCTACATAAGAACGAGATGAAACATTAATACTTCTCTGTTCTCCCATTCTAATTTTATTAGCTACTGTAATTAGCATTGCCGCACATAAAGCACCCTGTACTGTTGTATTTTCTTGACGACAAACTTCAATTAATTTTTGGGTTAATTCTTTTTCTAAAAATCTATGAGTCATGCCACAACTACGAGACTCTAGGGGAACCACCTCTTCAGATTCTAATCGTTCGGGTTTGTGCAAAAGCATTTGTAATTTAAGTTTTAGCAAAAACCATTTTCCTTTACTGACCCCTTTTTTGCCTTTCATCCATATAGGTAGTAGTTCCTCTAGGTATGGAAGATTAGGCAAACAATCAACATCAATAGAATTTTCAGAAGCAATTATTTGGTAATATTTAAAAATTTCTGATTGTAGGCTTATACAAGATAACCCGTCTGATATGGCATGATGTACAGTTGTAATCAAATAGCTTATGTTATTTTCAGATGGTTTGGAAATAAGACGGCACCGGAGCAAAACCTTACTGCTATCAATGCTTTCATTCAATTCTTTTCTGACAATATCTTCCCAGCTTTCCTTGTTGCCACTTAAAACTACACGTAAAGGTATTCTATTTGTTCCTTCAGATGTAAATTCAAGATTATCCAGCGTTCCAACAATCCGAGAGCTAAGTAGAGGATGTCTTCTTTGAACTGCATCTAGTGCACCCCTCAAGCATTCTTCACTAATTTCGCCTTTTATCCGACTAATTGTTACTATATTAAATGAACCATTATGGCGGTTCAATAGCTCCATTGCTTGTTCTGGTAATGAAAGCGTTCTGTTATTATTCATAAATTAAATAAATCCTTCATTTATCTAAACTCAATCATTAGTTGTTAACCTGCAAACTGCTCGATCAACTTCATCAACCCATCATTTCCTCCTAAATCAACCATCAACGGCCTTCTCCTTAAACCAATCCCACGGTTCTTCATAAAAGTCTACCACCTACGGCAATCCTTCAAAAACACGTCCTACACCGGCATTAAAAACCGGCTCTGATTCAGATTAAACTACCCCTGGGTGATAAATTCTTCAAAATTCCGTCTCACCACCTCATGATAATCGGGCAATATCTCAATGTCCAGTCGCTCTTGCAAAAGTGCCGGCTAGCACTTCAGCACAATACTAATCTTTAATTCCAGGTGCCGTCACGTAAACTATCAGCCGTACTTTTAATAAAACTTGCTAGTGGAACAGCAATTAAAAGTCCCAAGACTCCGCCTATTTTTGCCCCTAATAATAAGGAGACTAAAATCCACACTGGATTTAAGCCGGTGAATCCCCCCAGAATTCGAGGGGCAATTAAATTTGCATTAACCCAATCTATCGAAAAAGCAATTAATAAAACTTTCATTCCTAACCAAAAGTTTTGTAATGCTAACAGTAACCCGACTAAACTGATTCCTACCCCAGTCATTAAAGGAAACAAACCCATTAAACCCAATCCAAATCCAAACAGCAGTGCTAGAGGAACTTGTATAGCCAAAAATGCCAAAGTCATTGCCACTCCGCTCAAAGCAGCTAATGTTGATTGACCGATAAAATAATTGTGGAAATTCTGGCGAAGGGAACGCCGCACAATCGGCCCAATATTAGGAGGAAACCACAGGAAAATTCCATCCCAAAGACGCTCTCCATGCAAAACCAGATAGAAAGTTAGGACTGCCGTTAGAAATAGATTTAAAACACTGCCAAGCGTCTCGATGGCAAACCCAAGAATACTTCCAGTAACGCTATCAATCTGTCCTGATAATCGTTCCGTTTGTTTGGTTGCTACTTCACTTAGATCGAGAGGTAAATTTCGCGTCACCGCCCATTTGTTCAAAACTTGAAGTTGTTTAATTCCCGAATCTATCCAACTTGGAAGACGCTTAGAAAACTCATTTAGCTGTTCAATAATTAACGGAAAAAGAGTAATTGCTAAAGCTAAAAATACTAAAAGTGCAATTAAAAAAACTAAAACAACTGCATTAGTTCTGAGTACGCCTCTTTTTTGTAAAAATTTAACCGGATAATCTAAAATAAAAGCAAATAAAATAGAAGCAATAAAAAGACTGATAAGTGGTTGAAAATAATTAAAAATTAGAAGAGCAAGCCAGCCATATAGAACAAATACTGGAAAAGCTAATGTCCAAACTATGTATTTTGGCAGATTTCTAAAAAGAGCAATCATAATTTAGCGTCGATTGGCTGGTGTTTATTTAAGAAATTTATTTTTATCAGACCTCTTAAAAAATAACTTCATCTGCGTTGAGCTGCGGTTAAAAAATCCCTGTTTTATCTGGCGAGCCGGCATCGAATAATGTCTGTCAACTCATCTAGCAATCCTTCAAACCGAGCCGATAACTTGCAAATGCCCTAAATGACTGGTAAATTTTGAGGAATTTGACTTGTTTAGTTGCGTAAATTTTTAACTGCGTAACCGATTTAAGCAAATCTAAGATAGATTCACCGGCTCTCCATAAACGTGATTGCTGTAAATTTTAACAAGGATAGCTGAGAAAGCAAGCCAAGCATTTTTGTAAGCAATTTTAGACGTGTCAAAAAGGCTTTCGGGCATTCTGACTTACCGTGCGCCATCTTCACCGGCATCGGCAAAGCAGCGATCACGTCCCCTCGTTTTGGCTTGATACAGCGCCCGATCCGCCGTAGCAATCAAATCAGCCACACTCCCATTGGGTGCCGGCACCACAGTTGCAACACCGGCACTGAGCGTAACACAATCCCTCACCGCAGATCCCGCTTGGGGAATTGCCAGCGCCTTGACAGCCTCTAAAATCGCTTCCGCCACACCCATCGCTTCCTCTAAATCAGTTCCTGGCAAAACCACAGCAAATTCTTCACCCCCATAGCGAGCAACTAAATCTACTGGATGCTTGAGAACCTGACTAATTGCAGCCGCCACTTGTTTAAGACACTCATCTCCCGCTTGGTGTCCGTAAGTGTCGTTGTAAACTTTAAAAAAGTCAACATCGCACAGCAGCAGGGATAAAGGCATTTGTTCACCGGCACATTTGCCCCACGCCTGCTTCAAATACTCATCCAGCCGGCGGCGATTGGCAATTTGCGTCAAACAATCACACGATGCCAAACGCTGAAGTTCCTGATTCGCCAGCGCCATCTGTTGATACAGTTCTGCTTGCTGAGTTGCGATTGCTAACTGGTTTCCTAAAGATGCCATCAACTCAGTTTCCAACGGTTGCCACTGCCGGGAGGCGCGACTGTGATCAGCGAGCGGCAATCCCCAAACATAAGAAGCCGGAAAGAATTCCCCGGTTGTGTTGCCCCACTCTGGTGCATCCCTGCTGCCCTGTCGAATCGGAACAAACCCCAACTCTCTAGCCTGATCTTCAGGATGCACCAGAGTCGCGCACGCGTCGAGGTGCTTTTTAACCGCGTCCTCATACCCCAGGATTTCCTGCCACCGCGCTGAATAGAAGGCATCGTTTTTTGCCATCTCTTGGTTATCTGAAGTCATTTTTGTGGAAAACACACACTCTAAGGTAAGTTCTGAAAGCATTTGCTCCGGCTGTTTGCTCTGCCGTTGCTCGGTGATATCCTGCGCCACCGCACAGGCGTTGTTTTCGTTAATAAATAAAACGCGCCAAGCCAGCCACCTGTAGCTGCCATCTCTGTGCCGGCATCGCTGCTCAAACTCCCTCACCGTTTCTCCCTCACAGCTTTCCATCGTCGCCAAACTGGTTGAAACATCCTCTGGATGCACGAATTCTATCCAAGGTTGCGCCCTCACTTCATCTGCTGTCCAACCCAACACTCGTTCCCAAGCACAATTAAGTGGTTGCCAGTAGGGTTGCGATCCCCACAAGCAAAACAGCTCACAAGACAAGTCTAGTAAGGCTTGCAGGTGTGTGAGGTCAGTCGTCGCATCCTGGAAATAAAGCTTCATTGTTCCCTGATATCGAATATTTAATAAAGTTAACTATCAGGCTTTTTGCAGAAGAGTCTGGTGATAGGGATGATTCGCCGGCGTGATAATTTGGCCCCTCGCGAAGGATGCAAAGCGCTGTTTTCGGGTGATCGTTATCACTGCGAGGCCCGTTCAATCTTTTTTATGGTGATGAAGAAGATAACAACAAAATTCAGGAAGAAGTCTTGATAGAGATTTCAAGCGACGTTCACAGACAATGGAATGTCGGCGATTTTAAGGCTTTTAAACCCAATTTAGTGAGAATGCTATACTTTTGTTCGGTGTGCGAGGCGCGAGCAAAGCGATGAACCGAGTGGGAGATTCAATGAGTTGTACGCGCCGGCAAGCGCTTTGGTTTCTCGTTGGTGCTGCTGGTGCCGGTGCCCTCCACGCTTGCACGACAGTCACCCCAACGCCCCCAGAAAATACCCTTTCCACTTCAATCGGAATCGTGACTTGGGTGGGACTGACACCGTTTTACATCGCTCAGCAGAAAGGTTTCTTCAAAGAACTAGACATCAATTTAGAAATTAAAGACTTCAGCGCTAGTGCCGATTCTCTGGCATCTTTTGCAGCAGGAAACCTTCGGGGGCTTGCGCCGGTGACATCGGAGGCTATGCTGTTGGCTGCAAATGGCGTCAATTTTCGAGTTGTTTTAGTGGAAGATATTTCGGTTGGAGCTGATGGCATTTTAGCGCGAAATAGCATAGCAGATATTAAAGATTTTAAAGGCAAACAAATTGCTGTAGATCAAGGCAGTGTCAGCCACTATTTCTTGCTGCAAGTGCTTAACGAATTTGGATTAAGTGCTGCCGATATTACCCTAGTGGCGATGACCCCATCTGCGGCAGCAACCGCTTATGAAGCCGGCGAAATTGATATTGCTGTAACTTATTCGCCTTATTTAGATAAAGCCAAGAACACGCAAAAAGATGGCAGAGTGATTTATGATTCTTCCCAAATGCCAAGTGCCATTGTTGATCTTTATGTCTTCGAGACAAAGTTTATTGAAAGCCACCCGGAAGCAGTAGGTGCATTTGTGCAAGGCATTTTTCAAGGTTTGGAGTTTTTGAAGACAAACCGACAGGAAGGATTGGAAATTGCAGCCAAATACCTTGATATTACCTCTGCCGAGTTAGATGAAAACTTAAAATTGTTGCAGTTGCCAGATCTTCAGATGAATTTAGAAATGCTGGGAAACCCTGCCAGTAAGCGGTACTTGCTGAAAACGATGCAAAACATGACAGAGTTTTTGAAACAGCAAAATCAAATTAACCGAGTACCCGACTTTTCTAATTTATTAGCTCCTGAGTTTGTAAAAGCGGTTAAAAGTAGCGGTTAAAAACGCAAAGGAACCCAGAAAATAAAAATTAACGCTGAGTTCTTCTATTTTAAGTTTTATTTCTCTGCGCCGACCATGAAATCTAATAAAATTTTCTGGTGGATTTGCCCTAATGGCCGCACTTGGCCGGCACGTTCTGAATAACGTTCACCCGCCCTGATTTCTTCAGGAGTCAGTAGTCCCATATCCCACCCTTCATTAAGTACCAACTCGTTTAAATCTACCGTTAAAGGGCCATGATAGACATGGCGGATTGCTTTAGCATCTGAATACAAGCCAAATTCTGAAACTACCGATGCAGTGTAAGTGATTTCTTCGAGTAGTTCCCGCCTTAGAGCATCTTCTGGCTTTTCGCCGGCTTCGATATGTCCCCCAAAAAATCCCCAATACCCTGGATAAGCAATTCCCGGAATATTATCTCGCAGTTGCAGAAGAAACTTGTTATCTCGATATAAAATTGCAATTGCCACATGAACGAGTTCATCACCCATAATTACTGGTTTTTTCCTTAAATTTTTCAAGGTTAATTATCACAAATAACCCAACCGAAAACTTCAAATTCAAGCAAATTCTAACCTAACCGCTTTTTCTCCCTAGCCCTAGTAGCATCCCTCTGATGATTTTCAGGCGGGGGCGCTACAGTTTCTCAACTTCCGTTAGATAAACTTCTCCTAAATCTTGTCCGCCTACCGGAATGCTTTTATACTGAACTTCACCTTTAATCAAAACTTCATCTCCTTTATTGGGTAAAGCTTTTGTGGTAATCACCCAAATACTGCCGGTAGCATCTCGCACTTCATAAGCGCCGGTGCCTAAGAAGGGAGCTTGATTTTCTACGCGTCCTTTTAGGTAAACTGTCGAGTAAGCTGTCCGATTTTGCTGGAGATCGCGGATGTTGGTGATATTAACATTCGCACCAATTTTGGCTAGCTGCCCGCAACTGATCAACCCCCCTAGCAGCAGTGTGAGGGTTCCAAGCTGCCATCCCTGTTGCTTTGCCGTCATCATTGCAGTTCCCACGTTCAATCCACTCTCCACTTAATGTTTTATACGGCGCCAAACTGGGGAATGCCCAGCGTGTGCCGGCAGTCTATAATCTTCAAATATTGCCATCCTTGCCTGAAAACATCAAGGAAATTGATCAAGAAGGCTGATAAGGTAGAGCCGGCAACCGACAGAAGACTTTTTGACGCTTGTTAAGGAGTTTTCACTCATTTAAAATTTATGACAGTCAATTCTATGAAAGATAAGGGATAGGCAGAGAAAAGCATTTACAAAAGTTTTTCACGCTCTCAATGAGGACGCAGTTCCTTCACCATTCTTTAATTAAAAAATAATTGCAATTAATTTCTCTCCCTTCCTCCCTCTCTCCTCGACTCCCCCTCTCTTTTCAATCCCTCTTCCCTCAATCCCAAGAAAGGGCAACCGGCAAAAATTAATATTACGTTTATAAAAAGTCTCAAAAAGTAACTAAATCTGCGAAACTGGTAAAGCGGAAACGCACCGCAGATGTAGACGCTGTTTGAACCGCGATGGATGCCAAAACTGCTCAGATATTAGATGGTAAAGCGCTCGCCCAGAAAATCCAAGCCGAACTGCGAGATCGCATCCAAACCCTGCAAGCTAAACGGGAACGCCCGCCGGGACTAGCCGTAGTCATGGTGGGAGATAATCCCGCGAGTGCGGCGTATGTCCGCAATAAAGAGCGTGCTTGTGAGAAAACCGGCATTGCTTCTTTAGGCAAACATTTGCCGGCACAAACCACCCAGACAGAATTAGAAGAATTAATTGAACAGCTCAATCAAGATGAGCGCGTGGATGGAATTCTCGTGCAATTACCACTACCGGCACATCTGGACGCTGTGGCGGCACTGAATAAAATTGATCCCAAAAAAGATGCCGACGGACTCCACCCGACTAATATGGGGCGACTGGTGCGGGGAGAAGCCGGTTTACGCAGTTGCACACCGGCAGGGGTGATGCGACTGCTGGAAGAATATGACATTGACCCAGCCGGCAAACACGCGGTGATTATCGGACGCAGCATTTTGGTAGGTAAACCGATGGCGCTGATGCTGTTAGAGGCAAATGCCACAGTTACGATTGCCCATTCACGAACGCCAGACTTAGCCGCAATGACTCGCAGCGCTGATATTCTAGTCGCGGCAACAGGCCGCTCGGAAATGATTACAGCAGAAATGGTTAAACCTGGGGCGGTGGTTGTGGATGTGGGGATCAACAGCGTCAGCGATGGTGCCGGCAAAAGTCGCTTAGTGGGAGATGTCCACTTTGAATCGGTTCAAACCGTAGCGCAGTTTCTCACGCCGGTGCCGGGTGGGGTTGGCCCGATGACAGTGGCAATGCTATTGTGCAACACCGTTTTCAGCTACAGCCAGGGTGGAGAAGTTTAGATTTTAGAGTAATCTCAACTCCAAAATTTAAAATCCAAAATTCGGGCATCCCCAAGCCACGTAGAATGATGAGAGGCTGAATTCAGCAGTGGTATCCAAAAGCACAAAGGTGATCGGGATGGTATCAATAAAGAACATTCATTCGCCTCAGCAGGAAGAGGAATCGACCTTTGACTTATCGGCCTATTTAGCAGGGCGACAAGTTCAGGTGGAAGCGGCGCTTGACCGTGCCATCCCCCTCACTTATCCTGAAAAAATTTATGAGGCTATGCGCTACTCCGTCTTAGCTGGGGGCAAGCGCCTACGTCCGATTTTATGTCTAGCGACGTGTGAACTAACCGGCGGCACCCTGGAAATGGCCATGCCGACCGCCTGCGCCTTGGAAATGATCCACACCATGTCGTTGATTCATGATGACTTGCCGGCAATGGATAATGACGATTACCGGCGGGGCAAACTGACCAATCACAAGGTATACGGCGAAGATATCGCGATTTTGGCAGGAGATGGCTTACTGGCTTATGCCTTTGAATTCATTGCCGGCCAAACTCAAGGCGTTCCCGCCGAAAGAGTCTTACAGGTGATTGCTAAACTGGGCAATGCAGTTGGGGCGGCTGGATTGGTCGGGGGGCAAGTGGTGGATCTCGAATCTGAGGGCAAGCCGGATATTTCTTTGGAAACCCTCAACTTTATCCATACCCACAAAACGGGTGCGCTACTAGAATCTTGTGTGGTTTGTGGGGCGATTTTGGCCGGATCGCCGGCTGAAGATTTGCAACGGTTGTCTCGCTACGCCCAGAATATTGGCTTGGCATTTCAGATTGTCGATGACATTCTGGATATCACCGCCACCCAAGAAGCACTGGGCAAAACTGCCGGTAAAGACTTGCAAGCCCAAAAAGCAACTTATCCCAGCCTTTGGGGACTAGAAGAATCTGAACGTCAAGCCCGCCAACTCGTAGAAGCCGCGAAGGCAGAACTTGCAAGCTTTGGGCCAAAGGCTCAACCGCTTCAGGCGATCGCAGATTTCATTACCAATCGCAATCATTAAGCGAGAATGAAAAATTAAGAATTGAGAAAAAAGCAATTTAATTTTTCATTCTTCATTCTTCATTCTTCATTCTTCATTCTTTACTCTTATGCAGGACTTTGGCCGTATTCTCGACAACCAGGTGCTGGCGGTTGCACTCACCGCGTGTCTGATCGCTCAAATATTAAAGGTGATCTTTGAATTAGTCACACATGGCAAGGTAAATCTGCGCGTCTTGGTAACCACCGGCGGAATGCCTAGCGCTCATTCTGCGCTGGTGACTGCCCTAGCTACCAGTGTCGGGCAGTCTGTGGGATGGGAAACACCTGAGTTTGCCCTTGCGGCAATTTTTGCGATTATCGTCATGTACGATGCAGCAGGCGTGCGCTTAGCTGCCGGCAAGCAGGCACGCATCCTCAATCAAATTATTGATGAGCTGTTTCAAGAACACCCCAAGTTTAACGAAAACCGCCTGAAGGAATTGCTAGGGCACACTCCTGTTCAGGTAATAGTGGGTTCCACTCTCGGCGCTGCCATCTCTTGCTTAGCAGGGCCGGCCTATTAATTGTTCCCTTGCCCTTTAGAGAATATCTATGAGGGAGTGCTGAGTGCTGAAGTTCTGAGTGGGGGAGTGGGGGAGTGGAGGAGTGGAGGAGTGGGAGTGCCCATGCCCCATGCCCAATCCCCCATGCCCCATGCCCAACAGTGTTCTTACAAAAGACACCGCAGCCTCCCTCCTGACGTTGCTTAAGATGCCGGCGTTAGGGATGCCAAGGGTTCTGGGATCGCCTCTGAAGGTGCTTGAAATTCGCCGGTATGTACAAATTCCAGGCGCAATTTTAACCAGGTAATGAACTGGGGATTAGTAGAAATGACCGCAACTGCCGGCTGTGGACATTTGGCTTTAACGGGTGCCATCGCCGGCGCTTCTAAAAATGCCGGCTCTTTGACTAGCCAAAAATCAATTTCTTTTTCCAGTTCTTTGTAGTGACGGTGACGCTCTTGGAGAACTTCTTCAAAGGGTTCTTCCTCTAACAAAAAGCGCTGGCTGGCCAGAATGAAGTAGTAAGTTTGCATCTCAAATTATTCCAATTGTTGTCAGATGTGGCTGTTTGAGTTGACATTTTAAATTCTGAATACATTCAAAATTCAGAGATTTAAAATTCTCCTCGCATGGCTTGCTTCATCTCGCGGACGGCTCGCTCCATACCCACTAAAACAGCTCGACTGATAATTGTATGACCAATGTTGAGCTCTTCCATGCCTTCAATGCCGGCAATGGGATAAACGTTCCAGTAGGTCAAACCGTGGCCGGCATTCACTCGCAAGCCGGCAGCGAGTGCTTGTTCGCAGCCTTGGGCTAACACCGCTAATTCTTTCTGCCGGCTCACTTCATCTGCTGCTTCAGCATAGCGACCCGTGTGCAGTTCAATAAACTTCGCCTTCACAATCGCCGATGCTGCTATCTGAACGGGATCGGCGTCAATAAACAAGCTAACCGGAATTCCCGCCCCTTGCAAAGTCCCTACAATCTCACCGAGGCGGTGCATTTGGCCGTTAATATCCAGCCCTCCCTCAGTGGTCACTTCTTCTCGGCGTTCCGGTACGAGGGTGACGTAGTCGGGTTGAATATCGAGTGCGATGGCCACCATTTCCGATGTCGCTGCCATCTCTAAATTCAAATGGGTGCGAACCGTCTGCCGCAGCAAGCGCACATCTCGGTCTTGAATATGCCGCCGATCTTCTCGCAAATGCACGGTGATGCCATCAGCGCCGGCAAGTTCTGCCAGCACCGCTGCGGCAACCGGATCTGGCTCAACCGTCCGCCGCGCCTGCCGGATCGTGGCAATATGGTCAATGTTGACGCCAAGTGTAGGCAAGCTGAATCTCTCCCTCAAACCAGAGTTTTTCGCCTTTGATCTTACCTGAAATCGCTCCAGCCTCTTGTCGTGATAACCCCTGATGTCAAAAGTGCTGATTTCAGACGGTTCGCGCCTGGAGGGAAAGAGGCGCGAAACCGCTTAACACTCAGTAGCTATTCGCTGCATTTTGCTGAGCGTAGTTAAGGTTGGACTGATAGCTAACCACCCTATCTTGAGCCGCTTGATAATTAGGGCTGGACTGGGGCACCTTTTTCATCAGCTCAATTGCTTGCTGCCACTGAGCCGCGACGGCATCCCACTCTGCCTGAGTGCTAGCGGTTTGAGCCAAATTTGCTGCCTTTGTGGCGTTGTTAACCCCCTCACGCCAGGGATCAGACTGAGCTGCCGGCGCGGGAGTTGGAGTTGTCGGCTTGTTCGGTGTTGCTGCCGGCACGGGAGTTACTGGCTTGTTTGCTGTCGCTGCCGGCACGGGAGTTGCCGGTTTATTCCCTGTTGCTGCCGGTGCTGCCGGTGCTGCCGGCTTTGCTGGGGCTGTCTGAGGGTCGGCTGGCGCTGAAGCCTCTTCAGCGTCATTTCCAGACGGTAAACCGGGGATAGGCGGCTTGAGCACTACAATTGCCGCAACTGCAGCAAGGGCAGCAAGCGCCCCAATGCCTCCAAGCAGCAGCCCTTTATTGATGGGACGCTTACCCTTAGCCGGTGGGGCTTCTTCTGCTTCTTCCCCATCCTCCTCAACTTCGTAACCATTGATATCGTCAATTCCTGCTGACTCAGGATACTCATCATCAATTCCGGGTGAGTGCAGATCCTCATCCTCGTAAGATTGAGTCTCCTCAATAGGCGGCATCACGTCTGAGTGGAATAGAGCAGCCGTTTCTAGGCCAAATTCGTCGCTCCAAGCTGGAGTATCTTGTCCGTTCTGATACCCATCAATTCTGACCGTGTGTATCGCTTCGCTCTCCAACTTCGTCATTCCCTGATGGATGAAGGTAACAACGGCTTGTTGATTGGGCACTTGAGCCGCCTTCAGAATGATTTGTAAAAAACCATCTTCCTGCTCAGCTGAGGCGGTGATGCCTTTGGGTTGAAGGGTGCGGTTGAGCAGGGCGGCGATGGCGTTCGGATCGCCCTGTTTAGCAAGTTCGAGGGGGTTAGATTTTGATGATGACATAGATCGCAAGGGTAGGCGCACAGAAGTGGGTGAGTGTTCTTACCAATCAGAATACCCTCTATTTAACGGCTGCTTTGCTTGCTTGCGGTGTGCGTGTTACATACGCCTGAGAGCTGAATGCAGGGGTAGCCGTGCTTAGGGGCGAACTAACCTCAAGCTTAGGGGCTAGTCTTTGCTTTTTGCTGGGCATATTCTAACTTGCGCTGATACTCCTTTACTTTTTGCTGGGCTAACTCGTGTTTGGGATCAGACACCGGCACTGCTTGCATCAACCTCAGTGCTTCCTGCCACTGAGTGGCGATTGCTTTCCAGTCTTGTCGCGTTTTAGCGGTTTGAGCTTGGTTGGAGGCGCGGGTGGCTTGGTTAACAGCTTGCTGTAGGAAATTCGCCGATGGCGACGCGGTTGTCGGTGCCGGCACAGATTGGGTAGGCAAAGACGGTTCTCGCTTGAAGTTAAGCAATAAAACTGCACCGGCAACGATAAAAACTGGCAAGATCACCAGCATTTTCTCTCGCTTTGTATCTAACCAACTGGGAGGTTGCAATTTTGCTAAAGCACCCACTGATTGATCTATCTTATTCGTTGTTGGCTCAGCGATTTCCCAACCGGCTGCCGGTGTGATGCTCCCATCCCTATCTAGGGGCAACTTGGCCTGTGGCTTCAGTGCAATTTCTTCGTAACATACGGGTGAAGTTTCTCCTGGCAAATATACAGAAATCTTTACAGTCTTAATCGCAACCACTCCTAAATTTAGAATAACTTTGCGAATAAAAGTTATCAAAACTTTTAAGTTGGGGATTTGATTTGCCTCAAAGATTACGTGCAAGCAATTCTCTTCTCTCGTCGCTGTTGCAGTCATCCCTCTAGGTTTCAGCCAACGGTTCATCAAGGTTGCAAGCGCTTGGGCATTTTCTTGTTTGGCAATTTCTAGGGTGTCGGGCGTTGATTTCGTCATAATAGAAATAAATAATTGACAAGGAAAACCTTAAGTAATTTTACTCTTTAATTTAAGTAAAAGTTACTGTATAATTGCTATTTTTTTGATAGCATATCGTCCTTTCTTCTCTATTATTCGTTATTTGTCAAGGGTGTAAATGAGAAAACGCAAATAACGAATAATAACCAGGACATCGCATAAAGTCAGTGATAAATAGATGCTATCTAAACTGTATGGCAAATACTGGGGAATTGACGATGCCGGCCTAGGATCTGAGAAAATGTTCAGGGTGTAATCATTTGGCCTGAGTAGTTCGCCCGACTCTAGGGTTCTCCATCGCAATGAGAGTGCCGGCAGATGTGGCCTTTGCAACAATATTTAATGCAAATGGGCAAAAATTCGGAGGATGCCGGCACTCGCCAAGAGGCAACAATCTCAGCTTTCCGCCGGCATCTGCCCATCAAAAATTCAAAAAGGTATAAATTGAAGGAATCAAAACTGGAGACGCTGTTAAAATCCAGTTAACCTCTGTGCTGAAGCTCCATGACATGACCGAAACCGTTTTAGATGTTCGCAACCTGCAAGTCCTGTTTCAAACCGACGAGAAACTGCTCAAAGCCGTTGACGGCATTTCCTTTGAGGTCAAGCGAGGCCAAACCCTAGGGATTGTGGGCGAATCGGGTTCAGGCAAATCCGTGACGTCCCTCGCCGTCATGGGTTTAGTGCCGAGTCCACCGGGCAAAATTGCTGGTGGCGAAATTTGGTTTCGGGGAGTAACACCGGCAGGGGAACTGCAAGAACCCGTGAATCTGCTACAGTTGCCGGCAGAAAAAATGCAGCAGTACAGAGGGGGTCAGCTAGCCACGATCTTCCAAGAACCGATGAGTGCACTCAATCCGGTGTATGACATCGGATTTCAGCTCACAGAAGCAATTCGGCTGCACCAAAATGTCTCGCCGGCACAGGCACGTCGTCTAGCTACTTCCTTGCTGCAAGAAGTGAAACTCCTCCCCAGCGATGAAGAATTGCGCCAGCGTTACCTAGAAACTCGCCAAACCTCCGATGAGCGAGAAATTCAGCAGCACATCAACGAGCAAAAACAAGCCATTCTTAAGCGCTATCCCCACGAACTGTCCGGCGGCCAAATTCAGCGGGTAACGATTGCAATGGCTATTTCCTGCAATCCGACTTTGCTGATTGCCGATGAACCCACGACTGCTTTGGATGTGACGGTACAAGCGACTATCTTGGCGCTGCTGCGGGAGTTACGGGATCAGCGGCAGATGACGATGATGTTTATCACCCACGATTTGAGCGTCATTGCCGAAGTTGCTGATTCGGTGGCAGTGATGTACCGGGGAAAAATTGTCGAGTACGGTTCAGTGTTGGAGATTTTCTCGAACCCGCAGCATCCATACACCAAAGGGTTGCTGGCTTGCCGGCCCCAGTTAAACAGGCGATTGCGTTATCTACCGACGGTTTCTGACTTTATGGAAATTGTCACCACCGGCAGCGGCGAAGTTGAGATTCGAGAAAAGACTCAAGGGAATGGAGGAGTTGGGACAGCGCTTCCCTACTTACCGGGTGAACAGAACCGTGCCGGTAGCGTCCCTGTACCCCCTAGCGGTGCGCCGGTGCCATTTACAAACACGGCTCCCCTGCTTGATATGGGCACAGAAGAAGCGCCGGTTATGGGCACTAGCTATGAGATTGCCTCCAATTCTGAGGTAGTGCCGGTGGAGGTGAGTGAGGCGGAAATGGATCAACGGCTGGCAAAATTGCAGCAGCAAGCCCCCCTCGTCAGCATCCGCGAGCTTCAAGTTGGCTTCCCGGTCAGGGGGATGTTCGGCCAAACTAAGCGCTATATGATGGCTGTGAATGGGGTTTCCTTTGATGTTTATCCTGGTGAAACGCTTGGTTTGGTGGGTGAGTCGGGTTGCGGCAAAACCACTTTGGCAAGAACCTTATTGCGGCTGATCGAACCGATGAGCGGTCAGATGATGTTTGAAGGGCAAGATATTACCGGCCTTCAGGGGAACGCGCTGCGCCGGCTGCGTCGGGAAATGCAAATTATTTTCCAAGATCCGTTTAGTTCTCTCAACCCGCGTATGAATATTGGCGACGCGGTGATGGAACCGTTAAAGATTCACTCTGCGGAGAAAAATGCTCGGCAGCAGCGGGAACGCGCTGCCTATTTGTTAGAACGGGTGGGTTTGAATCCGGGGTTAATGAAGCGCTATCCCCATGAATTTTCTGGGGGACAACGGCAAAGAATTTCTATCGCTCGCGCTTTGGCTTTAAACCCTAAGTTTATTGTTTGTGATGAATCGGTTTCGGCTCTGGATGTGTCGGTGCAGGCGCAAGTGCTGAATTTGTTAAAAGAGCTGCAGGGTGAGTTTGGCCTGACTTACATCTTTATTTCTCACGATTTAAGTGTGGTTAAGTTTATGAGTGATCGAATTGTCGTGATGAATAAAGGGAAAATTGAAGAAGTTGGCTCTTCTGAGCGACTTTACCGCGAACCGAAACAGGCTTATACACGCCAGCTAATTGCCTCGATTCCCACCGGCACCCTTGAGCGAATTCAGCAGCAGCAAGCGGCACGGGAAGAATTAAGAGTTAAGTGAAGGAATATTGTGAAGTAAGTTGGGTTTTCTGCCTCAACCCAACCTACTTTCTCTAGCATTGAAAATTAGCAATTATTCTCTTAATTTTCTTGGCTAACCGCCTTTCTGGGTTCGCGTGTTGCTAATAAAGCTCTCCACGCAAATACGGGTAAAACTAACATCCGCCGCCAGCGCCAAGGTTCTTGATAGAGCCGATAGAGCCATTCTAAGTGAAGATTTTGCATCCAAACCGGCGCACGAGTTTTGATGGCGGCCCAAATATCGAAGCTGCCACCGACGCCGATCCAGGTTGCTTGGGGACACAGGTGCCGGTTTTGGGCGATCCAAAATTCCTGACGCGGCACGCCTAAACCGACTAAAATTAAACGCGGCTGGAGCTGTTGCAGCGTTTGACACAGTTGTTGCTGTTCCTCTGGGGACATATAACCATGTTGCACTCCCACCAGGTTTAAGCCGGGAACTTGCCGGTGCCATAACTCGGCTGCTGTCTCAGCCACTCCCGGTGCACCGCCAAAGAAAAACACGGGACACTCATTTCCCATTTCTCCTGCCTGTCGCACCAGAGAATCTGCTAGTTCAATTCCCGGACAGCGCTGTACGGGTTGGCCTTTCAGCCGCGAGTAAAGCACAATGCCGGCACCATCTGGAATCACGAGTTCCGCTTGATGAATCACATTTGCCAAGGCTGCATTCTCGGTTGCCTGGATGGTCATTTCCGCATTCAGCGTCACTACATGACATCCTAGCCCTTGATGCAAACGCGACATCAACCAGTCTGGATAGTTATCTAGCAAATGAACCGGCAGTCCTAGTACCGAAAGTTGTTTTGGCACTTCTGACATTATCCACTCTCTCACAACCACACCTCATCAACCTATTATCTCGAAGGACGGGCTTTTAGCAAGGGGCGTCAGCGATTATTGATGCTTTGCTCTCTTGCGAATTGCCTTTTTGCAATTGCTCTGTGCCATTCTCTACACCCCATTTGTTTACAATTGGTTTGATAGAGCCATCTGATGATTTCACCGGCACGACTTCGACTTTGCCACTACTCCTGACTTTAAACCGGATACTTTTGAGGACTGTAATTGTTTTTGCCGGCACTGATTAAGCATATTAATGCTTAATGTCTGTTCAAAGTGAACGATTAAAAGATTTTTTTGCCAAGTCTTTAAAGAAGTCGCTTTTAACATTAAACTTTTCTTAATCTTATTTCTATTTTCTCCAAAATCAGTTAAAGATAAGAAAGGCATGAGTCGGCTTTTGATGAAGATTTGGATAAACAACGGGCTAGCGCCGGCAGCCAGTCGTTTTTCATCTGTTCCAATGCCGGTGAGGCAAGAAAGGGATTTAGGAGAAAATTCAACGCTACCCCTTAGCCGAAACTCCGACAACTTTTTTTGCTGACAACGTTTACACACAAGAAATCCTCAAAGCTAAAGCCCCAGAGAATATCTTGTAAGCGTGTTCCCCAATTAGTGATCAATCAGTTCAAGCTGAGTGCGTTAAAGTCCGGAAATTGCCGGTGAATACTATGTCAAAAACAGCAACCCAACTGCAAGCCCGTCTCGATGATTACTACCAGCAAATTACGACAGTGATCGTCGCCCGTCAGAATCCTATCACCGGCTTGTTGCCGGCTTCCACAGCAATTAATGCTCATGGCGACTATACCGACGCCTGGGTGAGAGATAACGTTTACAGCATTTTAGCAGTTTGGGGATTAGCGCTGGCTTACCGCAAAATCGATGATTATTCCGGACGCAGTTTTGAACTCGAACACAGCGTTGTCAAACTCATGCGTGGATTGCTGTTTTGTATGATGCGGCAATCTGACAAAGTGGAGCGTTTTAAAGAAACACAATCTCTCTTAGATTGCTTGCACGCCAAATATAACACCGGCACGGGCGATGTTGTGGTGGGGGATCGAGAGTGGGGGCATTTGCAAGTAGATGCAACCTCACTCTTTTTATTAATGCTGGCTCAAATGACCGCTTCTGGGTTGCACATCATCTATAGTATTGATGAAGTTAATTTTATTCAAAATTTAGTTTATTACATTGGCAGAGCTTACCGGACGCCCGATTATGGAATTTGGGAACGGGGCAACAAAATAAATGTTGGCAATCCCGAATTAAATGCTAGTTCAATTGGCATGGCAAAAGCCGCCTTGGAAGCGATTAATGGTCTAAATCTTTTTGGGGTACGCGGTTCTCAAGCATCGGTGATTCATGTGCTGCCAGATGAAATTGCGCGGGCGCGGATGACCTTGGAATCGTTGTTGCCGAGGGAATCACTGTCAAAAGAAATTGATGCAGCTTTGTTAAGCATTATTAGTTTTCCTGCGTTTGCCGTAGAAAACCTTGATTTAATGAATCGCACGCGCACGGATATTATTAACAAGCTTCAGGGAAAATACGGTTGCAAACGCTTTCTGCGAGATGGGCATCAAACGGTTTTGGAAGATACGAAACGCTTGCATTATGAACCGTGGGAATTGAAACAATTTGAGCATATTGAAAGCGAGTGGCCGTTATTTTTTACCTACCTATTTTTAGATGGCTTATGTCGGGGAGATAGGGAGCAAACCAAGGAATATAAGGAACGTTTAGAATCTTTATTGGTGGAACGGGAAGGATTGCGACTGTTGCCAGAGTTGTATTATGTCCCGGCGGAAAAGGTGGAAGCAGAAAGGCAAAATCCTCAGAGCCAAACGCGCTTGCCGAATGAAAATCTTCCCTTGGTTTGGGCGCAGTCTTTGTTCATGTTAGGACAATTGTTAGATGAGGGATTAATTGCAGTCGGAGATATCGATCCCTTGGGGCGTCATTTATGTGTAGGAAAATACCGGCAGCCCATTGTGCAAATTGCTTTATTAGCAGAAAATGACGAGTTACGAGACAAATTAGCAACGCATGGGATTGCCACCCAAACACCGAAACAAGTAGGACCCATTCAGGTTCGTCAATCCACAGAACTTTCAGCCGCTTACACTCAAATCGGGCGCAATGATAAACTTAATCTTACTGGCAGACCTGTGCGCCGGCTGCGAAGTTTGACAACTTCAAGAGTATTTCGCATTAAAGGAGAAACGATTGCTTTTCTGCCGGCATTCTTAGATTTACAGCAGTTTTATATTACCCTAGATTATCACTTTTTAGTGGCTCAAATAAAAAGTGAACTGGCTTATGTTTATCGACACTGGTATCAGTTAGGGCGACCCTTAATGACTTTATTATTAACGGAAGCTATGCTGGAATCTGGGACGACAGCACTGCTGGAACTCATGCAGGAACTTCAAGGAGGCGAGTGTAATGGGGTGCCGGTGAGGTTAGGGCAGTTAAATCAACTCTTGCTGACAGCCGGAACGGAGAGAATTGATTTTCTACATAATTTTGATTTTACCCAATCACCTGTGAAAGATGCAGCGCCAAGCTGTTATTATTTAGCCTATCAACCGGGGAAAAATTGGCCGTTAAACCATACCCAAGAATTCACATTAGAAACGGAGACCAATTTAAGCTTATTGCTGAAAAGTTTGCGCGAATCTGAAAACTTATACGAACAAATTGAGTTATTGCACACCCTGAATCGCCGAGAAGGATTAGACTTTGATACCGGCTTTGGAGGGCCAAATGATCGGGTAACTGTGGCAGATTTACTCAATGAAGTGTATTCCAAAGCCAGTCAAGGTTCGCAATCTGAAATCGCTTGGGCGGTGGTACGTCGGGCTGCCGGCTTGTTGAATAAGGTTGATATTAGTTTATCCGATTCAGTCACAGATATTTTAGTGCGACAGAAACAAATTGCGGTAGGTAAAGCTTACAGTGAAGCCTCCTTAATGACTCGTCCAAAGCCGCACACGGAAATTATCGATAAAATTTCCCAATTCTGTCGAGAAGATATTCGAGATCGCGTTCTCACTCAGGAAATTCTGATTTACTTGGGAATTTTAATTAAGTCGGAACCTGAATTATTTGATGGGTTACTGACGCTGCGCGTAGGATATTTTATCTTGTTGCTGACAAGCGAACTGGCGCAAGAATTAAGAGTGACTCAAGATGAAGCTTATGAGCGATTAATGCAATTAAGTCCGTTTGAAGTGAAGATGCGGCTGCGGCAGGTTTTGGCTGGATATGAGGGGATGAACCGGCTATTACAACAGCAAGAATCTTTGCACGTTAAACAGCAAGAGCAAGAAATTGAATGGGTGGTGATGCCGGCAGATAATGACACCCAATTAGCAGCCGGCAACTGGCACCGGCAGCGACAGATGGACGGTTCACGGGGTCGCGTTCCCGAAGACTTTTTCAAACGAATTTGGATTTTAATGAAGCACTGCAAAGGCTTGGTTATTGGGGATAAATTAGAGCGACGCAATCGCTTAGATAGCGAATTAATTCTTTCGGAAATGACACCTGGGGAAAAGAATTTTGCCCTTAAAGTCGAGCATTTACTAAATAAAATCGAAGCACCAGAATATCGGCAAGCGAATATTGAGACCCTGATGGAATTGGCAGCAATTGTCGAACGTAACCCGACTTTGCAAATCGAAGAATATATCGTTCTCGATGTTTTAATCGGTCATGCGGTGCGGCAAGCTTGGTTAGACAGCTTTCCAGAGAAGGCGGATCGATATGATGAGGATAAGGCATCGGCTTGGCGGGCTTTTTATAACACGTCCCCAACTGAATGTGCCGGCAGTATTGTTAAAGCATTCCGCTTCTTAACGCGATTTGGAGGGGGAATTGCCGGTTAGCCGAATTAGTTAAATTTATAGGGAATGGGCAAAGTTACGACTGCTCCATTCCCTGTAATTAATCGTTTTATTTTTGCGAATAGGTATTAAGAAATGAGTTCACCCGCACCTAGGCAAAATTGTATTGATAAAAGCTTGTAATTCAGGGTATATATACTTGAGAGGAATTATTGAATTACTTGCGCCGGCGCAACAAACCTAGCAACCCACCTAACGAAAGCAAACCAAGCGCTGTGGAAGGTTCAGGCACTTTGGCCGAGTTACTATAAATATCCTCATACATGGCTATTGTCAGTAAATCTTCTAATCGTTCTGACTCTGCCATATCCGCAGCCATTAAAGTATTAGTAGTGGAAGTAGTTGCCGGCAATCCGGCAGTCGTAATTCCTGACGATACCAATCCCTGATTCATCACATTTTGGATCCAATGATTAAAAGATGAAACGCGAGTTGCCAGGGAGTAATCGTTATAATCACTCCACATGGAATTCGCGTTGCTGTTATAAACGACTGTGCTAACACCGGCAAGAAGTCCATTAATAAATAATCCCCCGCCGCTATCTCCTTGGGCGATGCCATATTCTAAATTTCGGGCGTTGGAACCGGCTCTGCGAGGATCGCTAAAATCCGAGAGCAGTAAGTTGCTAGACCAATCCAAAATGGTGCCATTGGCAATTGTATTTTCCCCTGCACGTTTCGTGCCGGCAGTCCCGGCAATTTGGCCGGTTAAACCTGTCCCCCGATTGCCAAACCCCACATAAGTTCCCACCTGCAACGCTTCGTTTGTGCCGGTGAACCGCGAAGCCGCTGTGACATTTGAGACATTACTGCTGAGCTGCAAGAGTCCAATGTCAGCGCCGGCAGTTGGATTGCGATTGTTATTTAACCAGCCACTATATTTAACGCCACCGCGAATGGAATAGCTGTTACCGCCGATTGAAAAACTCCCAGTGGTAACGTTTTGGGAATTCGCTGCTTGATCCTCCAAGCAGTGGGCGGCGGTGAGCAACCAATTTGAACCGATCAGCGTTCCTGAACAACTCCAAGTGCTCGCAGGGCCTCTCAAAGACAGCCGGCCTACGTTGGGAAACAAGTTTGCCCGGGTTCGGTAGTCAGTGTCAGATCGGTCGTGACGAATCGTGCCGGCTTCAGCAATCGCGCTCATGCCGACTGTAGCGACTGCGGCGGCAAGTGTTGAGGCGATCAGGCGATTAGTTTGCACGGCACCCATCTTAGGTTAATTTTTTTGGTGTTCTCAGTATTTACCGTAACATTGATTTCTCGGATGGCATTTAAAGCTTGTATAAAGTCTTCCGTAAGTTTTATTAATAATTGATAAAGGCAGGGTTCTGCTTTGTTTACATCTGTTGAAGGATTTATTTTTAAAACCTTAGAAGTAAGCTTTTCAGGATGCCGGCTTCACAGATAAATCTGATGGATAAATGAAGCTGAATCTTCTATCTGGGAATTTTTGTAAGAAATTAATTGTATAGGTTTATTGATTCTGTAATCTTAAATCGCGCCGATTCTAGTTTATTTACATATTTAATGTTTTTAGTCAATCTGTAAGATTTACTTAGTCAGAAGCTGACTTGAGCGGGTTGCCGGAATCGGGATGATTTAGACAGGGCCAGCCAACGGCAGAATTAGGGTTTTGTGCTATAAGTGATTATTGGTTATCTATGACTGCTTAGATAATTACTTAGAAATTAACTATAAAAAATTAATCTGGTTTACTATAAAAACATAAAACTTAAACCTTGTCAAATGGCGCGAAATTGTTAAAAAAATAAGAAAGATTTTCAATAAGATTTTACAAAAATTCTCATAAAAGTTTAAATGTTAAATCGAGAAGAGAAAATTTAAAAGCGATTCTTATGTTTCAAGCGACTCGCCGGCGGTTAGCAATTTGGTATAGTGCCGTAACTGCTGTGCTGCTATTGCTCTTTGCCACCGGCGTCTACCTTTATGTCCGCAGCACCTTGATTGAGCGGATTGATGACACCCTGAACCATGTGGTGGAAGTGGTGGAGCGGTCGCTTGTGATTGAACCAGTCGGGCCGGCAACCGCTGCGGCACCGCAACTGCGAATCAACGTGGAAGCCAGTTTTCGAGACAATTCAGACGCCTTAGAAGACGACCACATCGACCTAGAATGGTTCAGTCCCACCGGCGAATTGCTGTGGTCAACCCTGCCGGTACGAATCAACATTCCCCTGCATCCCAACCGCACCGGCGAAACCGTACAACTCCCCGGCAGTCATCTGTTGCGACAGGTTACGGAACGGGTGCAAATCGGGCGTCAAGTGCTGGGATACCTGCGCGTCAGTCATCCTTGGTTTGAGGTGACAAAACCGATCCGCCAGCTGCTCGTCGATCTCAGCTTAGGCACAAGTTTCATGGTGCTGGGTGTCGGCGGGATTGGCTGGTTGCTTTCCGGACTGGCAATGGAGCCGGTGCGAGAGTCTTACCAAAGGTTAAAGCAGTTCACCGCCGACGCCTCCCACGAACTGAGAAATCCCATCGCCACGATTCAAACCAATGTGCAAGTGGCGCTTTCTGACCCAGAGTTAAACTCGCCACCCCACCGGCAGCAACTCCAGCTGATCGAAAGGCTAACGCGCCGGTTAGGGCGTCTGGTGGATGATTTGCTATTTCTGGCGAGACAGGATAGCGGCATGGTGCAGCGCAGTTGGGTTGAGGTGCCTCTGGACGCGCTGCTCATGGAAGTAATGGAAGAACAGCAGGCAATTGCCACAGAAAAAGGCGTCACCCTTTCCCTAGACTTGCTCGATCCTCCCGCCCCACTTGTCGGCAACTTTGAACTGTCGAATCTCTTCACCCTCCAGGGAGACTGGGATCAGTTAGCGCGGCTATTTACCAATCTTGTCAGTAATGGGGTGCAATATACCCCCGCCGGCGGACAGGTGCGGGTGGAATTGCGTGCCGGTTCTCTCCTCTCCCGCAGCACCGGCATCCATTTGCAGGTGAGTGTCAGCGATACAGGTGCCGGTATTCCCGAATACGCCTTGCCTCACCTGTTTGATCGCTTCTATCGAGTCGATCCTGCCCGTACGCATGGGGCAGCCGCAGGATCGGGGTTAGGGTTGGCAATCGCTCAGGCAATTGTGGAGAATCATCAAGGACACATTCGCGTTGAAAGTCAGTTGCAGCGCGGCACGACTGTTACCGTTACGCTGCCGGTGTCTAAACCCGATGAATTGTGGTTGAATGTTGAAAAATTATAGAAATTGGGGTTAGAAGCAAACTGTTTTTCAAAGGCAGCTATGGGACGTTTGGCAATTTCAAGTCTCATCATCTATTTCCGATAAAATTTGTACAATTTTCGGTTTTAACTCTGGCAAATTCCGTTCAACCACATTCCAAACTTCATCTAAATCTATGCCGGTGTAGTCGTGAATCAGGACATCTCGAAATCCAGCAATTCTTCGCCAAGGAATTTCTGGATAAGTTTGCCTCAACTTGGGAGAAAGCCGCTTCACCGCTTCTCCTATCACTTCAAAATTGCGAATCACTGCATCTTGAATTAAAGAAGATTGCCAAAATTCTGCTTTTCCCCCTTGAGTATAAGTCTCAATGCGACTGATGCGCTCACAGATATCTTGTAAATACATCCTGTCATCTGTCATAGGGGGATAGCTTGGCTCAAAATTCGTTCTCGAAAATATTCTCGCAATCCCTTAACCGTTGCCACATCAACTTTCCGTCCTAACAAGTCTTCTAAATCTTGGATTAAACCAATCCGATCAAGTAAACTGCGATCACTATTCATGTCCACCAGAAAATCTACATCGCTATCCTCTCGTTCTTCACCTTTGGCGACTGAGCCAAATATTCGCACGTTGGATGCTCCATGTTGAGCAGCGAGGAGTAGAATCTCTTCTCGCTTTTGTTGCAGGATTTCTCTAATTTTCATACTCTCAATCGTGATGTTCTTGTCAAAGTGATTAAGCATAGTAATCTACAACACTTCCCCTTAAAAATTTAATCGCATTTTGTAAACCCAAGTGATTAAATTTAAACATCGGTATTAACTTCGCCATCTTTTCAGTAATAGTATTTAACCGACGATATTGAGGAAACAGATTAAGCCAAGCAATATGATAGCGTAATCGTTGTTGAAACTGCCTCAGAAATGGAGAGCATCTCATTTTTGTAAATTGGTAGCTTGCCGTGATCTTAGGGAGCAAGATGCTCCCACTTCCATATTTTGACAAATCTGAAATGCCCCCAAGTGAGTAGACTTACTGGGCATCTCCAATTAAAATAAATGGAGACCAGAAAAAAGGATGCTTGTTAATTTGACTAATTTTTGCTTGCCGCAGGGCTTCCCCTTTGCTCATTCCTTGCTTTAAGTTGTTATAAAATTTAACCATTAAATCTTTCGTTGAAGTATCTTCTACACTCCACAAACTTGCCATCACTGCAAAACTTCTTGCCCATCCGGAATATCAACCTCTTCTAACAGTTCAATAGTTTTACCACGCTTAATGCCTTTTAACTGCATAATTTAACCTCATTGTGTCACTTCAAAATTTTTTATCACTCTTTAAATTGTATTAAAAAATTAAATAAAAAAACAAAGAAAAATAGCAATTCGGGCGAAAAATGATGGCTCAAACTCAACATTTCCAACCCGAATGCTTTGACCTATAAAATTGAGATGCTCATCCAAAATCCAACAACCAAAAGTGTACTATGCTGCAAGACTTGTCTGAGCATTGCAAGCTGCACACCCACACCGAAGTTGATCTTTGATTGAATCACCGGCACCTGAATTTCCGATCAGTACCGCATCTGAGAATTCTCCATGATTTAGCCAAGCTTGAGCGATGCTACCGCGCACCGAGTTGAGTGACTTTGCCGTTGCTAAAGTATTTACGCTACGGTTGGGTTTGGCCGTGTTTAAATTAAGCTGATGCGTAGAGGTTGCGACAAAGCTGCCGGTGTCGTAAGCAGCTAAGCGGGGTTGTGCTAACCCAACAATTAAAGCAATAGCAGCGGTTAAGACGAAAGCCAGACAAGAAGAGAGGATTGCTCGTTTCATACTGATAAACTAGAAGGACAATTTGACTTAACTGCAATAGAAACCGGCAGACAATTTCGCTAAAGTTATGCCGGCATTAATCTCTGAGAATCGCTTCGCTGACAGAGAGTTCCCGATTTTTAACACACCCGCTATTATAATCGATACTAACGTTGGCTTGAATGGACGGAGGGCTGATAGATCCCAATCCAACAGCAATATCAGAAAAATTGTTACATTCTTAAAAACTTAAAAAGCCAGTTCAGTGGTTTTGTCAGTCAAGTTGTCGGCTTTCAAACAAGTCTTTTTTTAAATCTAAAACTTTGGGCTTCTCATAAGGCTTTCTCAGTTCCAGAGATAGCCACTTGGCGAACTCTGCTTCAAACTCAAAAGCCTCCCGTTCCATGATATTGTGCCGATAGCTTTGTCCCGCCCGCTCGTATTCCTTAAAATATTCATAACCAAATTCATTTAAACTGCCCAATTTTTCATACTGCTCAACGTGAACTAGCTCATGGGCGAGTAAAATTAATTGCTTAACACTCCCTCTTTTATAAGCCGATTTTACATAAATTTTATCCCCATAAACCTGAGCATTAGACTTGCCAAAATTTAATCTTAAACTCGCAGCCGCCCATTCATCTAGTAATGTGGCATTATAAACAACATCTACCCGATCAACTAAATCCCCAAAATGGGGCCGCAAGTATTCCTTCTGAATTTCATCTAAGCCTTGGCCTTTTCCATTATGTGATGTCATCCATTGAGCTGCTGCCTGATATCCGCCAGCACCCACCTTTCCCCACGCTGCCTCGGAATACTTTTTCGGGACTTTTCCTTTCCCCAATTTTACCGCAAGAGTTTCAGAAGAATATTCAATATCAATCGAATTATTAGCTAAAGGATAATAAATTCCTAAAACAAAAATCGCTAAGCTGAGCAACGCTCCGCCAATGCCAATTTTTTCAGTTAGTTTCATAATTTAATCGCTCAATCTCTTCTCTATTTATTCTTTAAAATATTTTCAATTTCGTCAAATATTCATATTTCTTAAAATTTAAATATTTACAGTAAATTTACTGAGTTGAAAGTTAATGAACGGTTAAATTACATTTTTAGATTGATCCCGTACAGAAACTCCCCCCTTGCCGGCGCACCCGTGCCGGTCTTGAGCGCTTCAAAAAAGGAGCAATCTCAAGCATAAGCGTTAAACCCAAGGATTTCATCCTGATATCCGTACAACATCAGTATGCAACTTAGATGTGGAGAAGCAGAAGCTTGACAGCACTCAGGCTTACTGTCAGGACAAACTTGAAGGCACAGCAGCCTCAAGCAAGCACATCCATAACGCTCAGCTTGCTCGCAACAAAATTGGCGACGCTCATTGAGCATCGCCGGTTCCAAGGCTATTCAATTACCGCAAATTGATAGGATAAACCTTGCTGCCGGCTCATCTAGAAACCGGCTGTCAGACTTTTATCCCCCTTCAAGCCTTAACCGCAGAGGTTTGCCCAAATTCAGTGGGAAGGGTATCGAGATAGATCTCTCGAATATCCACCGGCAACTCTTTTTCTAGCAGGTGGTGGCCTTCTTTCAGTACCCGTTTAATCTCAGCAGGTGTAATTTCATCGCCCTCAGCTTGCAAATAGCCGGCAATCCGGGATTCACTCCACTGGAAAGTCTCAGCCATTAAAACCACCACCCGCGCCAAAGCCGGCAGCACTTCCAGCGCTTGTTGGATATAACACCATAACGGTGGCGATGCCGCCTGTAGTGAATAGTGGATCGACTCAACCGGCGGCAACTCCACGGAGTTAACGCACAAAGCCGTCATATTGATCAACCAATTTTGTAGCGTCAAAGCCGGCTCATTTGCGCCATTTTCTTGATTTTCCCGCAAATCCAGACCCCGCAATTCATAATAAATATGCCGCCAGGTCAAAGCAAACAGATAATCAGCCTGCACAGGCGACTTGCAAGCGTGGGAAATCAGGCTATAGACAATTGGACTGTAGCGGCAGAAAATTGCTGTAAAATACTTGCCCTGCTCAGGATGGCGCTGAAACAGCGTCAGCAACTCCCCATCCGAGTGATGAAACAGGGACTTGACAAGAGGATGATTGCTTTCAGAAAAATTAGGCGGTTGCACAGTTTCTACCCACCAACAGCGATTTCTAAATAAATATATCCAGTGTTTCCCACAATTACAAACTCCCTTGCCGCCAAAAAAACAGAAAAATCCCTGTTGCGCCTCCACTTTGCGCGGTTTTCCTGGGGAAGCGCTGCCGGCGCTGAAAACTCATCGAGACGCAACCAGATCGATGCGGCCTTGATAAAATTATTAACAATGCTATCGTTTTGTCCTATAAAGTCCCTAAAAGCAGATCGGCTGCCGATTGATACCGCTGAGTGTTGTTCATCCCTTCTTGGTTCATGATTCTAACCTTTAGTATTACTCCTACCTTGAGTGCCTTTTTGCCATCCCTGCCCCTGGATAGCCTGTTATCCACCCAGGGGATCATGGTGATGCTGCTGGCTGCCTATGCCGGGGCGATGTGGATGTTTCTCACCAGCGCCCCCAAAGTTCACACCATCATGGTGTCCGATCTGGAAGTCGCGCGACAGTTTTATGAAGGTTTGCTGGATCTGCCGGTGGCAGATGTGCCCCTGCACTACTACTACAACTACGAGCAAACCCTCGGTGCCACCGGCATCGATCCCCTGTATATGTCCACCACTATGGGAGCAACCCCCACAAGAAATCTTGATACCCCAGACGGATTGTGGTATCAAATGCAAAAAAATACCCAATTGCACATTATTTCAGGAGCGAGTCTCGGTCAAAAAAATCGGCAGCGTCATGTCTGTTTTGACAGCGAGTGTTTGGAACTGGTGCTGATGCGTGTCCAGACACGAGGCATTAAATACAAAATTCGTCGGGAAAAGCCGCTGAATTTTTTGGTCAAGGATCTTGAAAGTCGCGTGCTTGAGATATCTGAAGTCTCCAATTAAAAAACTGAGACTTTCTAACAAAAGTATTGGCACTGGGAGCATCTTGCTCCCTAAGCGGGCAAGATGCCGGCACTACAAATTGACAAAAATGGGATTTCCATTTCCTATCAAGACTGCAACCTTTACTCGTTAAGGGTTGCAGTCAACGTTATTAGGGAAAAAACATAAAGAGTTTATGAATAAATAACGATACACTCACCGTTGTTTAATCAGCAGTCAAGATTTCTATTTTGTAAAGTCCTGCCCTTTGGCAAAGAAACAAGCGTTAGACTTTAGCCACTGTTTGACTGACGCTTCGACTCAGGACTAACGATGAACCCCCACACCGGCTCTCTAGATCCTAACCCTTCTGAGGATTCAGACACTTCTCTGCGGCAGCAGTTGGCACAGTGGCAAGCGAGATGCCAGCAAATGGAAACCGCCCTCGCGCAAACCGAAGCCGAACTCAAACAATACCGGCAGCAGGTAGAGCATCTGGCGCAAAACAGTGCCGGTGAAACAGCAACCTTGATTGCTTCCTTACAAAGCGCTCTCAACCCGATTGTCACCGCAGCCGGCACATGGCGGGATGACAACCCCATCTTTGAAGAGGCGCAGATGGCAGACAGCGTTTGCATTCCTGTAGCGTGCTTAAATACAACCAGCGTTAGGCAAGATATTCTCGACTGTCAAAGCACCGAAGCAGCACTGCGCGAGAGCCAGCAACGGTTGTACACCATCATCGGCAATTTGCCTGGAGTCGTCTATCGCTGGGTGTTTGATGCCGCCGGCAAAATTTCTATCCCCTATGTCAGCACCGGCTTGTTAGAACTACTCGGCATTTCGGCAGAGGAAAGGATGGCACATCCTGAAAGCTTGTTCGATGCAGTTCATCCTGAGGATCTCGCGCCTTTGCAAAAGGCACTGGCAACCTCAAGGAAAACGCTGGCACCCCTCAATCATCAATACCGTCTCCGTACCCCTTCAGGACAGTGGAAATGGCTGCGGGCGATTGCACGGGTACACGCCACAGACACCGGCGAGATCGTCTTTGACGGATTGAACCTGGATATCACTGCCCACAAGTTTGCTGAAGAGGCGCTGCGCGAGAGTGAAGCCATGAATCGCGCTTTAATCTCGGCGCTTCCTGATCTCCTGTTCCGCATCGCCAGAGATGGCACCTTTTTGGACTGCATCCCTGCCGCAGATATCGCGATGGATGTACCCCTTTATGAGTTTTTAGACAAAAAAGTAACAGACCTACTGCCGGCTGCGGTAGCGGTAGAATTCATCAACGCCATCGAGCTAGCTCTGCAAACCGGCAACACCCAACTCCTTGAATTTCAGATGCCGGTGCAAGGCAATTCCTTCGATTACGAAGCCCGGATCGCCGCTAGTGGCAAAGCTCGAAATGAAGTTTTAGCGATTGTGCGCGACATTACAGATCGTAAGCAAGCTGAGCGCTTGTTGCAAGTGCAAATACAGCGCACGGATGTGATTCTGCAAACTGCTCTCGATGGCTTCTGCATTCTCAATCTAAGCCGGCACTTTCTGGAAGTTAACCCGGCATTTTGCGTCCTTGTGGGCTACTCGCGGCAAGAACTCCTTGGAATACACGTCAGTGTTTTAGAAGCCGTTGAAAGCCCCCTAGCCTGCCCCAAATACATCAAAACCCTGATTCAAACCGGCTCGGCTCGATTTGAACTGGTGCTGCGTCATAAAAACGGGAAAACGGTGAGTGCAGAAGTCAGCATTACCTTTGCCGAAATTAATCAAGAGAGATTTTTCTTTGCCTTTGTTCGCGATATCAGCGAACGTAAACAAGCGGAAGAGGAACTGCAACGGCAAGCGCAAATTATTAGCCAGATCCATGACTCAGTAATTTCTACCGATTTAGAGGGTTATATCACCAGTTGGAATTCAGGTGCAGAAAGATTATTTGAATATTCAAAAGCAGAAGCAATCGGGCAGAATATCTCTTGCCTCTACCCCTTAGAACACCGAGAAGCTGTGCGAGAGCGAGTGTTTTATCCTGCTCTAGAAAAAGGCAGTCATGAAATAGAATTGCTGAAGCTTAACAAGAGCGGAGAAACTCTCTGGGTTCATTTGTCGCTGTCGCTGCAAAAAAATTTGGCCGGTGAGAACATCGGAATGATCGGTTACTCGATTAACATTAGCGAACGTAAACGAGCAGAAGAAGCACTCAGGGAAAGTCAAGAACGCTTCCGCCAGCTTGCAGAAAACCTCAGCGATGTATTTTGGATGATGAATGCCGACAAAACGCAGTTCCTCTATGTCAGTCCTGCCTACGAGCAAATTTGGGGCCGAACTTGCGAGAGTTTATACGAGCAACCTTCCTCTTTTGTAGACGCCATCCATCCAGATGATCGCCAGAGCATCATTACCCTCTGTAAAAACCAAAACCAAGACAATTTTGATCAAGAATATCGAGTCATTCAGCCCGACGGCTCAGTTCGTTGGATCAGAACCCGCGCCTTTCCAGTTTGTAACGAACAGGGAGAAGTTTACCGCATCGTCGGCATCTCCCAAGACATCACCCTCGCCAAGCAAGCAACAGAAGAACGGGATCGCTTTTTTAGTCTTTCTCTCGATATTTTAGGAGTTGCCGGTTTTGACGGCTATTTCAAGCGTGTAAATCCCGCTATCTCTACCATTCTTGGCTATACCCCCGAAGAATTTCTCGCAATCCGGTTTCTAGAGATTATTCATCCCGACGAGTACGACGTTACCGTAGCAGAGCTAAAAAAATTAAGAAACGGAAATCCAACATTTTATTTTGAAAACCGCTACCGCTGTAAAGATGGCGCTTACAAGTGGATATCTTGGACAGCATTTCCGGTTCTAGAAGAACAGTTGATTTATATAGTTGCTCGCGATATGACAGAGCAGAAACTAACCGAAGCAGCACTTACAGAAAACCATGAAAAATACAAGCTATTATTTGAAAGTTTCCCCATTGGTATTTCAATAACAGATGAAGTTGGCAATATTATTGATACGAATGCTGCTTCAGAAAAAATGTTGGGAATGCCCCGAAAAGAACAGATCGAAAGAAATTGTGAAAGCCCAGAATGGTATAGAATACACGCTGATGGAACACCGATGCCATTGCATGAGTTTCCCTGTGTGAAAGCTTTGCGAGAAAACAAAGTTTTTGAAAATGTAGAATTTGGACTTGTTAAAGACAATCAGAAAATTACCTGGCTCAGTGTTACCACCGCTCCCATTCCCCTTGAAGGTTATGGGGTGGCAATTGCTTATACTGACATTACTGAACGCAAACTGGCAACAGAAGCATTACGCCGCAGCGAACAAAAATTTAGAACCCTAGCCGAACATATTCCTGATATTATTGCTCGCTTTGATCGACAATTACGCCATCTCTATGCGAATCCCGCTGCTGAAAGAGCAAGTGGATTGTCGCCTCAAGGATTAATCGGCAAAACCAACCGCGAGCTAGGCTTTCCAGAAACCATTGTATCTGCTTGGGAAAAAGCAATGAAGCAGGTATTTGAAACCGGCTCTGAAGCGGTTATCGAATTTGAGTTTGCCACCGCTCATACAATTAAATATTATGAAGCTCGAATCGTACCAGAATTTTCCATAGATGGGGAACGGCATCCAGACGGGGAGGTGCAATCAACTTTGTGCATCACTCGCGATATGACTGAGCGCAAACAGATGGAAAATTCGCTAAAAATTGCTCAGGCTCGTCTGGAACATTTGCTCACTGCTAGCCCAGCCGTCATCTACAGCTGCACATTATCAGAGGATTACGGTGCCACCTTTATCAGCAAAAACATCAAGACTCAACTAGGCTACGAAGCGCGAGATTTTATAGAAAACTCAAGTTTCTGGATTGAGCGTATTCATCCAGAAGATGCCACTAGGGTTCTTGCCCAGATGCAAAGGGTATCTGAAAGGGGGCAGGGCACCTTTGAATATCGCTTTCAACATCAGGACGGAACTTATCGGTGGATGTATGAGCAGACGCAGGTTGTGCGCGACGAGTCCGGCAACCCTTTGGAAGTCGTTGGTTTTTGGATAGATATTACCGAACGCAAGCAGGCAGAGGCTCAGCTAATTCGCATCAGCCAAGCGGTGGAAAGTGCTAGCGATGCAGTGAATATTGTGGATATAACGACGCAACATATCTACCAAAACCCAGCGTTTCAAGAATTGTTTGGTTACACGATTAAGGAACTTGTCGCCTTTGGCGGTGCATCGATTCTCTTCTGCGACAAGGCGGTTGCAAAACAAGTGTTTGAGACAATTAGCCAGGGGGGCTTTTGGAGTGGAGAAGTCAAGATGCAAAGCCGGCAGGGAAAAATCTTAGACATCTTGCTGCGGGCGTATGCTATTAAAGATAATTCCGGTCAGATGATCGGGCTAGTTGGTATTCATACAGATATTAGCGAACGCAAGCGAACTTTGGAAGCGCTGCAAGAACGAGAAATGAGATTTCGCACATTAACGGAAACCGTTACAGCCGCGATCTTCATTTCTCAAGGCACCCAGTTGCGCTATGTCAACTCGGCAGCCGAAGAACTCACCGGCTACACGCGAGAAGAGTTGCTTGCCGGCGGCACAGAACTGATCCACCCCAAGTTTCGAGAATTCTTTATCAATCGAATAGGAGAGGGATTTTCTCTGCCCTACCTGCGCCAGCAAGGTCAGCAACTCGCTTCGCGCTATGAATTGCAACTGCTGACCAAAACCGGCCAAGAACGTTGGGTAAACTTGTCAGTTGCCCTCATGGAGTTTGATGGGCAAATTGCTGCCCTTTCTGCTGCTTTTGATATTACCGAGCGCAAGCAGGCAGAGCAATCTCTTAAATATCGCCTTGTCTTGGAACAACTGATCAGCGATATCTCAACTCACTTTCTCAACCTGCCGCCGGCTGAGATTGATAAAGGCATTAATGAGGCGCTGTATGCCCTTGGAGAATTTATCAATGTTGAGCGCACTTATGTGTTTTTGTTCAACGAATCCGGCACCGAGATGAGCAACACCCATGAATGGTGTGCCCCCGGCATTGAACCTTACATCCACAAATTGCAAAATGTGCCGGTGAGTACCTTTCCTTGGCTAGTGGAAATCCTTCGCCGGGGCGAAGTGATTCAAATCTCTGATCTGGCTGAACTGCCACCGGAAGCTAGGGCGGAAAAAGCTGAGTGTGAGTTGGCAGGCATTCAATCAATGGTGAATGTCTCCCTCGTGGCCGGTGGAGAAGTTGTGGGATTTATTGGCGGTGATAGCGTACCCGCCGGCAAAGCCTGGACAGAAGACCATATCACCCTGCTAAGAATTGTTGGAGAAATTATTGTGACGGCAATGGAACGCCGGCGCGCCCAAGAGGAAAAAACGCAACTGATCGCCTCTCTCGAAGAACGGGCGGCAGATTTGGCGCGTTCCAATGCCGAGTTAGAACAATTTGCTTATGTTGCCTCCCACGACTTGCAAGAGCCATTGCGTGCCGTCACCGGCTACACTCAGCTCTTAGCCAGACGCTATAGCGGCCAACTGGATACCAAAGCTGACGAATATATTGCCTTTGCCGTTGATGGCGCAACTCGGATGCAGAAACTTATTCAAGACTTGCTGCTGTTTTCTCGCGTCGGGAGGCGGGCTAAAGCCTATAGGCCGGTAGAATTGGAAAGTGTCTTGAACACGGCTGTGGCGAATCTCCAGGTTGCGATTGCAGAAACTAGCGCCACCATTACCCACAGCGAGTTGCCAACTGTCCAAGGTGATTCCACACAATTGGTGCAATTGTTACAAAACATTATTAGTAATGCAATCAAGTACCGCAGCCTAGAGCCACCAATTATTCATATCAGCGCTGAGCGACAAGACGAGCAATGGCAGTTGTCTATTTGTGATAATGGGATCGGGATTGATCTCAAATACGCCGAGCGGATTTTTCTCGTATTTCAGCGCTTGCACACGCGGGAAGAGTATCCTGGCACCGGCATCGGTTTGGCTATTTGCCAAAAGATTGTTGAGCGGCACGGAGGTAGAATTTGGGTTGATTCGCGTCTAGCTGAAGGCTCAACCTTTTATTTCACGATTCCTGATGGGAAAGAGCTTCATGAGGAACACGACAGCCATCAATAAACCCATTGAAATTCTATTAGTGGAAGATTCCCCCAGCGATGCTTACCTGATGAACGAAATTTTCAGGGAAACTAGCTCGGTTGAACACTTGCACATTGTCCGTGATGGTGTTGAGGCGCTGCAATTTTTGCGCCGGCAGGGTCACTATCAATCCGCGCCGGCTGTCGGTTTGATCCTGCTCGATTTGAACTTGCCTAAGCTGGACGGTAAGGAATTGCTCTGCGAAATAAAATCTGATCCCCTTCTGCAAACAATCCCTGTGGTGGTTCTCACCACCTCTCCTGCCGCTGCTGACATCCTTAGCAGCTATAAACACCATGCAAACTGTTATATTATCAAACCTTTAGATTTAGATGAGTTTATCAAGATCGTCCAAGCAATTACCTATTTTTGGCTCAGCGTTGTTACCTTGCCCTCAGATGCAGGAATGGACTGATTGATCTCAAAACAGTTTTTTTATTTTTTAATAAAAAATAAATTATGTTACCCGCCAAGGTGCAAACCCGAAACTTATCTTAAAATTTGTAATAGCAGAAACTCACGGGAAAGCGAGCTAAAGAGCAGCAAAAAAAATTTGCCCTACAAGCCGAACCCTATAGAAAGTCTGAACTGGCATGGTTGCCGACAATATGGCTGACTTACAAGTATGAAAAATGCTTTGATTCAACTTCTTTTAGTAGAAGACAACTGCGCGGATGTGGCTATCTTAAATGAGCTTTTGGCAGAAGACCCAGCAGTGCCGGTTCAGGTGACGCATGAAAAACAACTCACTGAAGTTCTCAACCGGCTCCAGACACAAGCGTTTGACATTATTTTGCTGGATCTTTCGCTTCCAGACGTGCAGGGACTAGAGACGCTCCTACAGGTGCAATTGGCTGCGCCGGCTCTGCCGATTGTGGTGATGACCGGCCTAGATAATGAAGAGTTAGCTCTGGCAGCGGTTCGGCAAGGAGCGCAAGACTATCTGATTAAAGGGCAAGTTAACTGCCAGCTACTCGTGCGTGCTATCCGCTATGCCATTGAACGCAAACGAACCGCAGAAGCTTTGGGGCAGCAAGTTGAGCGAGCGCATCTGTTGGGGTCAATTTCCCAGCGTATCCGCCAGTCGTTGGATTTAGGGGCAGTTTTGCACACAACGGTCACGGAAATCCGGCATTTTCTCCACACAGATCGCGTGCTGGTTTACCGCTTTAACCCAGACTGGAGCGGGCTCGTTGTAGCAGAATCCGTAGCCAATGATTGCAACGCAATTTATGGAATTACCATTCAAGAAACCTGCTTTATTCAACAAGGCTATGCGCGCCGCTACGGAGAGGGACGAGTGCGGGCTATCGAGAATATTTATGAGGCCGGTTTAGATCCGTGTCATCTCAAGTTATTGGCTAGTTTACAGGTCAGAGCTAACTTGGTTGTTCCCATTCTTTTCAATGAAGAATTAAAAGTTAAACAGGGAGAAAAAACCCTCGATTCTGCAACTTCAACACCCAAGTCGCAATTGTGGGGGCTGCTGATTGCTCACCAGTGTCGCGGGAATCGATCCTGGCAACCTTGGGAACTAGATCTGCTTACTTCCCTTGCAACCCAAGTGGGAATTGCCATTCAACAATCAGAACTTTACCAGCAGGTACAGCAGCTCAACACCGGCTTAGAAACCCAAGTGCAAGAGCGCACCGCCGAGCTACAACAAGCGCTTGAACAACTGCAACAGGCGCTGCATCTGGAGGCGATGCTAAAGCGGATTACCGACAAGGTTCGCGATAGTTTAGATGAAGACCTAATTTTGCCAACGGCTGTGCGGGAGTTAGCTTTAGGATTGGGCGCACAAAGCTGTCAGGCTGCTTTGTATGATCTTGAGCAAGGAACGGCAACGATCCGCTATGAATACAGCCAAATAGAGCCGGCGCTGACGGGGCATGAGGTAGATTTGTCTGACTTTGCCGAGATATACTCTCAGTTGTTGCCTTGTTTAGCCGACAAGGACGCGGATAAGCCGGCGGTTCAATCGAGAAGCTTTCAACAAAATCCACCCTTTCAGTTTTGCGAGTTTGTCCCCACGCGCAATGAGTCTCGTTCAATGATTCTCGCCAGCGCTTTAGTTGACGATCAAGAAGTGCTGGGGGATTTGTGGTTGTTCAAGCCGGCAGATGAAACTTTTAATCAATTAGAAATCCGGCTGGTGCAGCAAGTCGCCAATCAATGTGCCATCGCTTTACGGCAAGCCAGACTCTACCAGGAAGCTCAAGCGCAAGTTAAGGAACTCGAACGGCTTAATCGCTTAAAAGATGATTTTCTCTGTACCGTTTCCCATGAACTTCGCACACCGATTGCCAATATAAAAATGGGGATTCAGATGTTGGAAGTCGCCATTAGCCACCAGCAATCTGCTGTCAGATCTGTGCTGTCTGCACAGAATTCCCCAGTCCATGATCACGCTTACAGTTCAATTACTGATAAAACCACTCACTACTTCGAGGTTTTGCACGACGAGTGTAACCGAGAAATTAACTTGATTAACGATCTACTCGACTTGCAAAGACTCAATGCCGGTGTTCAACCTTTAGAGTTGAGCGTGATTCAAATGCAAAATTGGATTCCCCATCTCGTTGAGCCATTTACACAACGAGTTGAGAGTAGCGAGCAAATCCTATCTATTGATATTTCTCCTGCACTGCCTCCAGTTGTCTGTGACACTTTAGGATTAGGTCGGATCTTGACAGAGTTACTGAATAATGCTCATAAGTACACACCCCCAGGCGAGCACATCACACTTAAAGTTTGCGCTCAAGAAGGTAAACTGCAATTACAAGTTATAAATTCAGGCATTGAAATTCCCAGCACTGAGTTAGGCCGCATTTTTGATAAGTTTTATCGCATCCCCAGTAACGATCCCTGGAAGCAAGGAGGAACAGGCTTGGGGTTAGCCCTGGTAGAAAAACTTAGCGAACATTTAGGCGGAACGATCCAAGTGGCGAGTGCTTTGGGTGAGACTTGCTTTACAGTAGAATTACCGCTCACCCCAGCCGCCGTCACCGCATCGGCTTTGGAGTTACAGGCGAGAGATGGACGCTCAAACTATCAAAATTCTGCTAGTTGAAGATAACCGCGCCGACATCGTGATGCTGCAAGAGTTGCTCTCGGAAGTCAGCACGGTTCAGTTTAACGTCGTGCCGGCACAGTTTTTGAGTGCGGCAACCACTCAGCTGAAACAAGCCAGTTTTGATGTCATTTTACTGGATCTCTCGCTCCCAGACGCTCAAGGGCTGGAGACGATAGTACAAGTGCAGGCAGAAGCCCCCTCTGTCCCAATCGTAGTCATGACAGGCTTAGACAATGAAGAGTTAGCGGTGGACGCAGTTCGCCAAGGGGCGCAGGATTACCTCGTGAAAGGGCAGGTAGACGCCCATTTGTTAGTTCGCGCCATCCGCTATGCGATTGAGCGTAAGCACAGCTTAGAGGCGCTGAGAGAGAGTGAGGAGCGCTTCCGCCTGCTGGTTGCCGGTGGCAAGGATTATGCTATTTTTACCCTCGCCCCCAATGGATGTGTGATGAGTTGGAATGCTGGGGCGCAACGCACCCACGGCTACCCAGCTGAAGAAATTATCGGCCAAGATTTTTCCGGTTTCTACGTGCCTGAAGAAATTGATGCCGGTAAGCCGCAGCAAGATTTACAACTAGCAACCGCTGAAGGGCGATTTGAAGAGGAAGGCTGGCGGGTGCGTAAAGGCGGCTTGCGGTTTTGGGCGGCGGTTGCCATCAGCACGTTACGCGATGAAAGTGGGCAGATGCGAGGCTTCGCCCAAGTCACGCGTGACTTAACGGAACGCCAGCGAGCTGAGGTGGAAATTCGCAAGCTCCATGAAGATTTAAAGCGTCGAGCTGTTGAATTGGAATTTGCCAACAAAGAATTGGAAGCTTTCAATTATTCAGTCTCCCACGATCTGCGAAATCCCCTGTCAGTAATTGATGGTTTTAGCGCATTGCTCTTAAGAAACTATGCCCAAAAGCTAGACGAGAAAGAGCGACACTACCTGCAACGGATACATCATGCCTGCAAGCGCATGGAGCAGCTAATCGAAGATTTATTGACTCTGTCGCGCATCTCTCGCAGTAAGGTGCAGATTGAGACGGTTCAGTTAAGTTCCTTGGTAGAAAAAATTGCCTTGGTGCTACAGCAAACACAGCCGCAACGCCAAGTTGAGTTTCGCATTGCTGCCGGTGTAATGGCTCAGGGAGATGGGCGTCTATTAGAAATTGTTCTGGAAAATTTATTAGGAAATGCTTGGAAATATACCGGAAAAAAAGCGCACACTTGCATTGAATTTGGCACGATCCAGCAAGAAGGGCAAACTGTGTATTTTGTGCGTGACAACGGTGCCGGTTTTTCTATGGCTGATGCGGATAAATTGTTCTATGCTTTTCAGCGGCTGCACCAACAAACTGAGTTTGAAGGCACCGGCATTGGGCTAGCGACTGTACAGCGGATTATCCACCGGCACGGGGGCAAGATTTGGGCTGAAGCGGTTGTTGATGCCGGTGCGACGTTTTACTTTACGCTGGCACAGGGAGGAGTCCTGAGCGCTGAGTCCTGAGGGAATGAGGATCATTATTAGCTACGTCCTATAAAAAACGACCCGATTAAACTATTGACTAAAAAATCAACACGGGTTATAATAGAGTTTAGTAAGCCCAATTTAGAGCAGTTTACAAGTTGCCACGACAAAGGTGAAAACCGGGTTTGAAAGATGCTTTTTTCTTTCAAACTTGAGAAAGTTTGCTGAAATATGCCCTGATAGATTGTCGGCAACTTACTGATGTGAAAACCGCTAAATAACTCAGGCTTACTTATTTAATGGCTCAATTTTTGGAGGAAAAATTCGCGTGAAGTTATCCAAAATTGATTTAACCAATATCCTCGCTATCGGCCATTCTAACGGTCAGTTGGGGCTGTTAATCGACCGGGGGGAGGAAGTGGAATATATTGAAATTTCCGCGCCGGCTGCCGCTTACAATGGACTGCAACAAGTTCATTACATCGCAAATAATGAACTCAGTGCGTTTCCGCCTAAGCTGGAAAACCAAGAAGAAATAGAAAGTGCTCAGTCAATTGCCATGTTGCCGGTTGCCTCATCTATGGCAAATGGAATTGGATATGATGAGGAGCGAAAAGTTTTACAAGTCGAATTTAAAAACGGATCGGTTTATCAATATAGTGAAGTAGAGTCTGAAACTTGGGAATGTTTTCAGAGCGCGGATTCAGTCGGACAGTTTTTCAATGCTGAGATTAGAGGTAGTTATTACTCTGAGCGCATTGATGAGGTGAATATGATTGCCACCGGCACGTTAGATTGCAGCAATTTTGAAGAAGATTGCTGAAATCAATCTAATTTTTTAGGCTGTTGGAGTTGCCGGCACTCTAGCGGGATTCAAACAGCCTGATTGCAACAGCGGTAAACTTTACTCTTCTACTTGAGTGAGCCGGCGCAAATTCAAGATATCGCTCATCTTTTTAATTTGACAGAATGTGCGTTCAAGTTGGTCAACATCACGAATATCAATGCACAGGTTGATCAAAGCCGGGAATCCCGGATAAGTTTTGACTTGAGCACTGCGAACATTGATATTGTTATCCTTTAAGCGAGACAAAATATCGTTGAGTACACCGACACGGTCAATCGCTTCAATTTGAACATCAATCGGGTAAGTTTTGGGACGCGCAGTTTCGGTGGTAGGATTCCAGCTCACCGGCACAAAGCGATCACCTTGGATATTTTCCACATTCGGACAACCTTGCCGATGGATAGAGATGCCGCGACTGCTGCGAGTCACCACCCCGATAATCGGTTCACCGGGGATCGGGTGACAGCAGCCGGCAAGGTGATAAAGTAACCCTTCAACCCCGGCGATTGGAGATTTACCGCCGGGTGTTGAAGGGCTGGTTATCTCCCGCAGCGCCCGTGTAGAGGAAGCCGGTGGCGGTAGCGTCTCGGCGTCTGCTTCCATCGGCTGTTTCGCCTTAACCGCATCGCGCAGCCGGTTTACCACTTGGTTAAGGGGCACTTCCCCATAACCCAAGCCGGCGAGTAAATCATCAACACTGTGATAGTTACTGCGATGGGCCACCGCCTGCATCGGCTCAGATTTGATCAGTGCTTCCAGGCCATTTTTGCCTAGTTCTTTTTCCAGCAGTTCTCGCCCACGGGCCACATTTTCATCTCGGTGTGAGCGCTTGTACCACTGGCGGATGCGGTTGCGCGCGCCGGTGGTGACAGCAAAATTCAGCCATCCTAGACTCGGACGGCTATTTTTCTGCGTGATAATCTCAACAATGTCACCGTTTTTCAGCTGGGAGTCTAGTGTCACCATGCGCCCGTCAACTCGTGCGCCGGTACAGTGATTTCCCACCTCTGTGTGAATGCGATAGGCAAAATCTACAGGTGTGGCACCCCGACTGAGTGCAACCACATCCCCTTTAGGCGTGAACACATAGACATCATCCTCAAACAGGTTATCCTTGACACTTTCCAGGTATTCTTGAGCGTCTTTGAGGTCACTCTGCCAGTCCAGCAATTGCCGCAGCCAGGTGAATTTCTCCTCTTCGGCTTTCATGTGGGTGTGGTTGGATGAGCCGCTTTCTTTGTATTTCCAGTGCGCGGCGATCCCATATTCCGCGACATGGTGCATTGCCAGGGTGCGGATTTGGATTTCTAAAGGACGCCCGGTGAAGCCAACGACAACCGTATGCAGGGATTGATAGCGGTTGGGTTTGGGTAAACCGATATAGTCTTTAAACCGGCCTGGAATGGGGCGGAAAGCATCGTGAACGATGGCCAAAGTTCGGTAGCACTCATCGTTGTTTTGTACGATGATCCGCACCGCTGCAATATCATAAATTTCATGGAATTCTTTCTGCTGGCGTTGCATCTTTTGGTAAATTCCATAAAGGTGCTTAGGCCGCCCACTGACTTCGACACACTCGATCCCCACTTGATCGAGGCGCTGCCGCAGAATTTCTGTCACTTTCGTTAATCTGGCTTCCCGATCCGCTCGTTTTTCTGCAACCAACTCTTGGGTTGCCCGATAGGCTTCGGGTTCAAGATATTTAAAGGCTAAATCTTCTAATTCCCACTTAAAACGACCGATCCCCAAGCGATTTGCCAAAGGCGCAAAGATTTCTCGCGTTTCCTGGGCAATTCGCCGCCGTTTTTCATCGGACAGGTGTTCCAGCGTCCTCATATTGTGGAGCCGGTCTGCTAGCTTCACGACAATTACCCGGATATCCTTTGCCATTGCCAAGAACATTCGGCGGAAGTTCTCGGCTTGGCGTTCGGTTTTACTAGAAAATTTAAATTTAGACAGCTTGGTGACGCCTTCAACCAGCAGGCGCACTTCCGTACCAAACCGCTGCTCAATTTCTTCTAAACTTACTTCTGTATCTTCTACTACATCATGTAAAAAGCCGGCGGCGATCATAGCGCTGCTGCCTCCCAGATCCCGCAACAAGCCGGCAACTGCGATGGGATGGCAAATGTACGGTTCGCCTGATTTACGACACTGACCTTCGTGCAGCCGGTAACCAAATTCAAACGCCCGACAGATTAAGGAGTTATCTGCCGCTGAGGTATCGGGTGCTGTAGAGTCAGAGGATTGTTGCTGGGTAAGCAAACACGCTTGCAGCCAGTCAGGAAGTTGAACAATGGGGCAAGTAGGGGCAGTGGTGTTCATAGTGTCACACTTAAAGCTTATGAATAGGTGGACGGGTGATAGGAGGATCTGCCAATTCTACGGCATTTATTGTATTCAAGGATACAGACACGCCGGCGGCGTTAAGGATTTCGTCTGCAAACCTAGACGGTAGAATTAAGACTTTGCTGACAGGGGGATGAATCAGGAGCGGCAGCTATCAATAATGCTCTCAGACATAAGGTCGCTGCAACCCAAATTTTGATCTTCCTTTAAGGTTTATAAAGCTTAAAGAGTACCCCTTTCATACAATATAGACAAAATTCTTTACATCATGCTGCCAGAAATTCATCGCCAACACTATCAGCGATTGTACGAACTGCTAGAGAGGCTGCAACAGATCGCCCTGCCAGAGGGAGTTCCAGATAAGGCGACCTTCTCAAAAGCACTCCCACAAGTGTGGCAATTTTTTCAGGAGCAAATTTTGAGTTTGCCGGCAGATGAGTTAGACCGGCAAACCGCATCAAAGGTACAGTCTTACCAAACAGAAATGCACAAGCAACTGAAGCTTTTGGACACAGATGTAATGTTATTGCAAGCGTCACGGCAGCCGGCAACCATTCAACAACGGCAGGCTCAGCTAGGGGATCGCATTAAAACTTTGATGGGATACTGTGAGGCGGTATTGGGGAGTGAAGAGTGAGGAGTCGAGGAGGAAAGGGGATAAGGAGGTTTCGCGCAACACCCTAGCGGCATAGGGAGATGAGGGGAGGCGGAGACTGAAGCGCTTGGTAGATCGATTAACGGTGGGAACCGATTATAAAAGGATAAAACCCGCCACACAACTAGACAACTGACAAGTGACAAACAGAATGAGCGAAGCGTTATTTTGTGTCGAAAATTTGCGGGTTTCCTATCCTTATGGGCGGGGTGCCGGCGAAGCGAGCTGGGCGGTGGATGACGTGTCTTTGACGCTGCAACCGGGCGAAAGATTGGGATTGGTGGGAGAGTCCGGTTGCGGGAAGTCAACGCTGGGACGGGCGGCAATGCGGTTGTTACCGGCAACAACGCGCATCGAGGGACGAGTGAGATTTGCCGGCCAATCAGTTTTTGAACTGACACCGGCACAGTTGAGACGCTTTCGCGGTGAAGCGGTGGCGCTGATTTTCCAAGATCCGATGACGCGCCTCGATCCCCTGATGACGATTGGGGATCACTGTGTAGAAACACTTTTAAGTCACCAACCCGAGTTAAGCCGGCGGCAAGCAAAAGATAAAGCGATTGAAACCTTAGCAGCCGTCAAAATCCCGGCTTCACGATGGACACAATATCCCCATGAATTTAGTGGCGGAATGCGGCAGCGGGTGGCCATTGCCCTGGCGTTGATGCTAGAACCCAAGATGATTGTGGCGGATGAACCGACGACAAGTTTAGATGTGACGGTGTCGGCTGAAATCTGTCGGGAACTGACGCGGTTGTGCAACGAACGGGATCTGGCGCTGCTGTTGATTTCCCACGATTTGGCAATGGTGGGGGAATATTGTGATCGCATTGCGGTGATGTATGCCGGCAAGGTGGTGGAAACCGGCAAAGTGCAAGACGTTCTCCAAAATCCCCAGCATCCTTATACCCAATCACTACTCAAGGCAGCGCTGCACATTCAGGCAGTGGGTGATCAGGGTGAAGGGGAGAGGGATAGAGGGGGAGATAAGCTTCAAGCTGTGATCCCCACTGCTGAATCCCCTTTACTACGGGTTCACGAATTGCAGCAGCATTACACCTTGGAAGCCAATTTTATTGAGCGGCTATTTTCTGGGCAAAACCAGACAATCCGTGCCGTTGATGGGGTCAGCTTTGAGCTGTATCCGGGGGAGATTCTGGGATTAGTGGGAGAATCGGGTTGCGGCAAAAGTACACTATCTCGCACCATTTTGCAGCTAATTCGGCCCACCGGCGGCAAGGTGGAATTTCTCGGTCAAAATTTAATGGAATTGCCGGCTGAATCGTTGCGGCAGCGCCGGCGGCAAATGCAGATGGTGTTTCAAGATCCCCACGCTTGTCTTAATCCCATGATGACGGTGGGGCAAAGCATTGCTGATCCCCTATTCATTCACCAGCTAGCAAAGCCGGCAGAAGCGAAAGAGCAAGTGATGCAGATGCTGGAACGCGTCGGATTAAGCCCAAAGGAATTTTATCACCGCTATCCCTCTGAGCTGTCTGGAGGGCAGCAGCAACGGGTTGCCATCGCACGGGCGTTGATTACCCGTCCCCAATTGCTGATTTGTGATGAGCCGGTGAGTATGCTGGATGCGAGTGTTCAGACGCAAGTGCTGGAGTTGATGCTGGAGTTGAAGGAGGAATTCGAGCTGACGTATTTGTTTATCACTCACGATCTCTGGGTGGCCAGATTTTTCTGTGATCGAATTGCTGTAATGAATGCCGGTCAGATTGTGGAAATTGGCCCAACACGGAAAATTTTTACCAATCCCCAGCACCCTTACACGCAAACCTTACTTCAAGCGGCACCGTTACTCGCGCGTACTAGCTGAGCTTCTGGAGACTCTTCATTGCCAATCTGTTCGTGTTCTAAAACAAACACATTTGCTTGCAGGTTGGCAATGATTTGTTTGCCCTGTTGTGTCAGAGATAAGTAACGCAGTGCATCTTGAATATAGGGGTAAACACTCCGCCAGAAATACTTGGGATAGTGATGGCGTAAATCTCCAGGGTTGTTATAGCCTAATTCTTTGGTTAAACCAATTTCTTCAAATTCATAATACAGCGCCCCAATCTTTTTAAAGTATCGGGGATCGCAGAGTTGACCGATTAATGCAGAGGCGCGTACCAAGCCGGGAAAGTTAACGCTATCCAGTTCGTCTGCTCCGCTTGGCATCGGGAAACGAGTGAGTTCAATGTTACGTTTAATTTGCTCAACATCGATCAGTTTGTGACCGCCAAAGCGTTCATCAACAAATAGTTTTCCCCGATCCACACGGTAGGGGGTAAGGCTAGCATCAGTGGAACCATCGGGCAGGACGACGGTTTTCCCGTCTTTTCCGGTTGCGTAAGAACCGGCTTGATCCTGCCGGCAAACGCCTTTAACATAGCCAATGTTATGGCACACTAAGGAGATAATAAAATGCAACCAATCCTCACAGGTAACTCCTCCTTCACGGATGTGTTTGCCCCGCAGAATTTCTTGCCCAACTAAGCTAACTAAAATGGTGTGTTCCATGTTGTGATAGAGAGCATCGCTGTTGGCGAGGTTCTCTAACGCCATGTTGCCGGCCCAACCGATGATATCTTCATACTGAGGTTTGTAGCCCCCATAAGTTCGGTGGTAGCCGGCTTTCAGTTTTTCCACGAATGCATCTATCAGCAGTTCAACGGTATTGAGCATATTTTGTTCTCCTTTTATACCAATTTCCTGTAAATGATCAATCTTTAATGTCTGGTTGCTGTCTGGGATTTAACTTATTAATCGAAACATCTCCCATTGATTAAATATTTGTTTTTCCACGGCAGCACTGGATACGCGCTCGCTTTTAAAGTAACTCATGCCGTCAAATTATCTACAGGTGCTGTTAGTGTCATAGCGCTAGCCAAACTGGCGGTAGAGAAGAGCAGAGTCCTTTAAACACTCACCCACTCACACTGAGCCGATTCTGTCTGCATCAGATGACGCTGATGGATGTAACTGAACCGAAAGGGGGGTTTCATCCAGTAGAACTCTCTCCTGGTCACATACAAATCTAGACGTATCACAGAGCGATTGTCTAGGTTGTCGGACTTCCTTTACGCGATTTCCCGGATAAGTCTGTAAAAATACCGAGATCTCTCTTCGTTAGTTTCACGCAACAACCGTCTTTTCACCGCAAGCTAGCACCGAATTTCTTTAATTGCCCCGAATTCATGCAACTTTGGCCAGTTCAAGCCGGCTACTTCGTTAAGGCTGCCGGTTAGCACGACATTGTTGCGATTGGAAATATCGCTATATTTCATTGTAGTAAATCTATCTGCCGGTAGATCAAAATAACTCGATTGTTGTCAGCGATACCATTTGTGATTCTTAAGATATTAGTTGTGGGTTAAAATGCCTCAGTTTCAATTCATAAAACTCTAAACTTTTACTTATTAAAGCAGGAAATCATCAGAAGCATTTAAGCAACAAATCAAAAAAATTTAAAGAATTTTCGTATAGCTGAAACCCTTGACTAATTAAATATCAATTTTTTATCACTAAAACCTGGCGCTACTTTTAAACCGGATTAGGTAGGTTCTTCTGAAACTTTAACAAGTAGTTTTCCCTTCTTATTCCCGTCGAACAGTTTTAGAAGAGCTAAGGGTGCATTTTCTAAGCCCTCGACAATCTCAACAGCATATTTAATTTTACCTTGGTTGAGCCATAGTCCCATATCGGTTATGGCTTCAGACAACCTAGGCAAATAATCAAGAATAATAAACCCTTGTACGCGAACACGCTTCATCAAAATCTGACTGTAATTATACGGGCCGGGAACAGGCTCGGTTGCATTATAAGCTGAAATTAATCCACATAGAGGAATGCGTGCATTCAGATTAACCTTCATTAACACGGCATCCAGAATAGAACCCCCAACATTATCAAAATACACATCAATTCCATTGGGACACGATTCAGCAAGCGCACTTTCTAAATCAACTGTTTTATAGTTAATCGCTGCATCAAAGCCAAGTTCTTGTGTCAACCAATGGCATTTTTCATCACTGCCGGTTATACCAACAACACGGCAACCTTTTATCTTGGCAATTTGTCCAGCAACCGAACCCACTGCTCCTGATGCTGCGGAAATAACCACCGTTTCACCTTCTTTCGGCTGTCCTATATCTAAAAGTCCAAAATAAGCTGTCCAACCCGTCAGTCCGAGTGGTCCAAGAAATGCGGTGAGGGGATAAGGTAGAGGGCTAGGGAGTCGTGTGACAGAAAGAATGTTGTTTTCTTCAACAAGGGTGTAATCTTGCCAACCAAGCGCACCAGAAACCAGATCCCCTCGTTGTAAATTAGGATTTTTAGATTCTTCTACCACACCAAGAACAATACCGCGCATAATTTGTCCAATTTCAACCGGCGGCATATATTGCGGTATATCGCTCATCCAGAGGCGATTAGTAGGATCTAGCGAAAGATATATATTGCGTACCAGCACCTCACCCTCAGTCGGGTTAGGAATTGGCTCTTCTCGGTACTCAAAATCGCTTTCCTTGATATCACCAACAGGACGAGCGGCTAAGCGAAACTGTCGATTGATTCTTGTTATCATTGAAGGTTCCTTTGTCTAATTATTTTTAATGAGCTACAAACATAATATATTAAAATTGTTATTAAAATATCATTCAATAATCTATTCAGTTATTAACTCAAATAATACTTGCTAGAAAGCTTAATGTCTTCGGTGCAAAAAGTTTTTTGACTAATGAGGCGATTACCCGGAAGGGGTAACGGCTTCGTAATGCTTCAGGGTTTCTGGCAATTGGAACCGGCAGAAGCATCAGCTTCACGCATGGACAAGGTGACTTCCCAGCCGGCTAGATTCCACCAATTAACACGCTTGTTCGGCTGTATCCAGAAATCCAATTGTTTAATCTTGCCATTCTCAAACACAAGCTTTGGAAATTCGGGATAGCTGGTATCGTCAGTTTCGCTGTAGTTACGTCCAAAATAATTCATGCAAGCAGTTAATCCCTCAGCAACTCCCAATTCCTCGATTCCATTGCCTTTCAAGGTTGCATCATCATAGCTGAATGTGCCATTGAATGTCTTACCTGCTAAGGCCCCTTTAGTCACGTTGACTGTGAAATCATAGGTAATGGTCGAAGCTTGGGCTTGACTGGTTGTTATTACAGCAGTGCAGAGAGTGGCACTGGCGAATGCAAATGAGTGTTTTGAGAATAGGTTAAACATTGCAAGATTAATGTGTTGAGATTTAGCTAATTTTAATCGTTTTTGGCGGTATTATCTAAAAGTTTGAACGTCTTTCTTTGGAACTTGTCTATGAGCCGGTATCAATCGCAACTTAATCGAAATAATGCAGATCAGGACAGGTCAACTAAGGAAGAGGCGCTACAGCTCAGCAGGACGGTATCGGTCAACTCAAAGGTGGCATCGTCAGCCTTGCCTAGATAATTGCAGGCTGCTTGACCAAATTGCGAGCGCTTGAGTAGTATTTGCTAACTCTTTCATCTAAACTCAATCCCTGAGAGGGATGAACAGAAATCATGCCTTTGCCTTAGGGTTCTCCCAGTTTAATGGTTTCCGAGATTGGCAGAATCGGCATTAAGCAAGAGTGATGCCATAACGCTGAAAATAATCTATATACACTGAGAGTTTTGTGATGTTGCCAGAATTATTGATCGCTATTTTAGAGCAAGCACCTGTCAATCAGGAAATCATAGAAACGCCACAAAAACCACGAATTGAGCTTCTGGCAAGTGGTCTGGATAATCCCCAAAAGCTGACCTTTGGCCCTTATATTTCAAACAAGGGCTTGATCGCAGGACAAGGAGAGGTGCTTCAGATTAGTCCACAGAATAATACTGCTTTCAGTCCCGATCCGGTGTATGACCAGGTGAGGTACTACACGACAACGATTGCCGGCGATGGCGAGCCGGCAGATGTGTATTACCCAGTTTTGCCAAACTCAAGTGCCGATCAACTGCCGATAGCGCTTATGCTACAGGGTGCTTTGGTAGATAAAGCAGACTATTCTAGCTATGCAAAAGAAGTTGCTAGCTACGGATTTGTAGTCGTTGTGCCGAATAATGAACGAACGACAACAGGCCCAAATGGACAGATAATTACCGGACTTCTAGCAGAACAACAAAATGTGAATGATGTGCTTGATCAGATGAAAGTGGAAGATGCTGATTCTGACTCACCCATTTTTGAAATTATAGATACTGAAAAGTTAGGACTCTTGGGGCACTCATTTGGTGGTTATGCCGGCTTAGCCGTAATTCAAGACATTTGTGACCCGTTGGTGTGTTCGGGTGACTATACCCGACCTCCAGAACTGATGGCGGCTATCTTTTACGGCACCAACTTTCAGAATCCGCCTAATAGCGGAATGTTTGCACCCATTGACAATCAAGATATTCCAGTTGCCTTGATTGCAGGAACTTTGGATGGTGTCGCTAATTTGGGGAAAGCGGCATCAACCTATATGCAAATTCAAGATGCACCGAAGGCGTTGATCGCGCTTAAAGGTGCTAATCACTATGGCATCACGAATGAAGATAATGTTACCCGTGATCCCATTCGACCCACCCTAGATCAGGCAACAACAATAGGCGTGATCGGACGTTGGAGTGGGCTGTTCTTGCGAGCGCATTTACTCAATGATCAAGGAGCGTTTGATTATGTCTACAACACAGGTGATTGCCTTGAGCCAAATGTGAAAGTGATTAGTCAAACGCCATCAACACTTTAGCCGGTGAAACTGTTATCATGACCTAGAAATCGAGTTTGCGCTTTTCATGCCGGTGATCGGCCTCCCAAGGTTTCGCAAATGATTTATGCGAATTCTGCTAATGCTAGAAATATCCAACAACCTTGCTCAATTTCAACACAATTATTACATGATTTAAAGCAACAATATTTTTACAAATGTCCGCTGAAACGATATTTTAGCCGGCAGAAACAACTTTACCCTCTTTAGCTAAAGTCTTACGATAGTCGGCAGCTTCAGCGACTTTGGTAAATTTAACTTCCGACTTACAAATTTTGAGTTCCTGATCAATCTCTGCTACAACCTTAACTATTTCTTCTAATGAAACCCGGAAAAATTCTTTTCTATCATTTATCTTATTCATTCTCCTAGAGTCAAAACGTCTATGAAGGCGAGATTCAAGTTCTGGAGCATCTTCACAAAATATCATGGCATGAACATCAAACGGAAAAGGCACAGAAGCATCACTCAATTCTTTAACTCGATCCATTGGTTCTAGGCGTCGTGTCATTCCAATTTTATAGATATCTTCACCAAATGAGCCAATGTTTGAAACAATATAAATATGTCCAGATTTAGTCATTTGAGCCTGAGACATCGTTCTTTTTTTATTAGCTTCAGCCTCCGCCAGCCGTTGCTGTAATTCCTCGATTTTGCCAAAGAGTTTCTCTTGGGCTTTACCTGTAGCATTTTCTACGTCTTGGCGAGCTTTTTCTAGGGCTTCTTGATAACGACGTTCTTCTCGCTCAACCTCTTGCTTTGCTTTCTCAATTTCACGCAATACTTTTTCTTCTTCACGCATTTGTTCACGGATAATGCGTTGCTCTTCCTGTTCCTGATATTTCTTTTCCTGATATTCGTGAGTTAGCCAAAGTTCTTGTAACTTTAAGTCTAGATAGCGCTCTGTAATTTCACAATTGGTACTCTGAGATATTTTGTTTAACTCTTCATAGGTTTTTCTAATACGATTTTCCATTGTTTGCACATTGTTGTACTTTACCTTAGTAACAGAGGCATCGCATTCACCGTTGAAGGCACGTAGGACTAATTTAAGGAAATTATCTGTCATCTTTTTGCCTTCTTTATAGCTGCCGCCGACTGACCATTCAGTATTGCAGACAGCAGCATTTTTATCCTTGATCATCTGCTTCTGTTCGGCACGAATTATATCCAATCGTTGCTTATATTCTTCACTATCCTGAAAATTATACTTAGAGTCATAAAACCCAGATGCTTGAATAATATCTTTTTCTTCAAGTTCTTGAAGTTTGCTTTTTAAGACTAAAATCTTACTAGATAGCTCTTGTTCTTCGATTTCTGATTGTTTATTCAGTTGTTTAAGCCGATCTGTCAAAACAGAGATTTGAGCATCTAGATTACTGACGACACCCTCTCTAGAGATGATGCCACCATATTTTTTTTCGGTTTCTTGTATCTGCGTGTCAGCTTCTTTTAGGCGTTGCTGCACGACTAAATATTCATTTTGGTGTTTTTGTAGTCGCTTAATGACTACAGCCAGGGCAGTCGCTAATCCAATAGAGAGAAAAAACAGTAAGTAAGTCATAGTAGTAAGCTGGAATCATCTCCTGCAAGGTTTCTCGAATTATTATCCTTTTGCATCAAAATTCAGATATTGGTTGAAAAGTTTAATTTTCAATGTTGGGGTTATTTAGCCGCAGTTGCAGAACTCGATGGAATTGGGCGGGATTTAATCATTATGGGTCGGAAGATTGAAGCCGAAAATTCTTAATTTAGAGCCGGCATAATTTGTTGGATTACGCTTCGCGTACCCTCCGTTTCACTCCGCCCAACCTACCTCAATGGGTTACTAGAATTAGCCTAAACGGTTTTTGTATATGCACAAAAAATTCTCAGCATGAGCCGCCCCTAACTCTTGAATTTCTGGAGGAAAAGCGCTTAGAAGAGCAATCTTTCCTTCAATACCAAATTTTTTTGCAGCGTCAGCCGTTCCTGCGTGAAGGTAGACAACGTTGGGTGATAAGTCCAGCCACATCCCTAGACGTTGAGCGACATCGTAAGCCGTCATGTCTCCAAGACCCTTGACCCGATAGGCAACGTATTCTAACCATTTGTAAAGTTCCTCGAACGTCTCGAAGTGCTCAGGCAGCGCAGCATCTTCTTGCGAAACTTTCAATCCTTGCGCCAAGTTAGATGAGACTCGACGTTGATGTGGGTGCATTTTGCGATCTGCAAACCGAGAAATCCAAGCTCTCTCTAATGCACCATCCCAATTGAGAGTTTTGTCACCCCACCATTCTTTTTGCGTTTGGTAGAAATCGTTGTAATTTTTTAGATAATCTTTCACCCAATATGAAAGCGTTTTTGCCTCGCCTAAAAGTGTCGCATCATCAGAATTACAAGACTTTTTACACTGATTTACAGATTGATTTGCTGGATTTTTCTTTTTGCGGCAGCTCATCACTTCACCTTGGCAGCAATATTTATATTATGGCATAATTTTGGATTTTTTGCCATACCAAAAGATGTCTAGACTCACTCACTATTAATCCTCATTCCAGTCTCCCTTTCTCAATGTGGTGACCGCATATACTGGCCTCATCACATGAGCCAATATCCACCAAAGATTGAGAATTCTACCAATTTTCTCTCGCCATAACCCAACTTTCCAAGTGCAATAGTCGCTAATATCTGAAATGTCATTATTTAATAAAAAAACTACAACTGAGGTACAATAATAAACTCTTAGATTCTGCAAATTTAAGAAAGATTGATCAAAGAGTAATTGAAAAGATATGACGATCCGTGATGCTGTTGAAAGTGACTTGCCGGCCATTATTGCCATCTACAATGCTTCCATTCCTAGCCGGATGGCAACCGCTGATTTAGAGCCGGTTTCAGTGGATAGTCGCCTTGCTTGGTTCGCCGAACACAGCCCCACCCGTCGCCCGCTTTGGGTGATGGAAATAGACGGGTGGGTGGCTGGGTGGCTAAGTTTTCGATCGTTTTATGGAAGACCGGCTTACCAGGCAACTGCGGAACTTGGTATTTATGTTGACCCAACTTATCAGTGTAGTGGAGTTGGCCGGCAACTTTTGTCACGGGCAATTGAGCAAAGTCCAACTTTGAATCTTAAGACTTTGCTGGGCTTTATTTTTGCCCACAATCATCCGAGTTTATTATTATTTGAAAAATTTGGGTTTCAACGCTGGGGCTATTTGCCGGAAGTTGCAGAACTCGATGGTATTGAGCGAGATTTGATGATTATGGGTCGGAAGATTGAAGTCGGCATTAGGAAATTAGGGGAGGACGAGACAGGGGGGAAAAGATAGATATTTTTTTATTAGTAATTAGAAAATTAGAGGCTCATGTATTATACTTACTTAATTTGATTTACATACCTCTCTTTCTTAAGTTTGCACCGGCAGACTTTATTTAAGCGAATTCAGTCACTCAGGCAAAATGAATTCTTAATAAGAAAACACCTCCCAGAAAGGAAGATGATTTAATTTGCAGAGGTTGAAAATTTCTTACAGCACCCAATAAGAAGGGCGACCGTAAAAATCGCCCCTCCTATTGCACAAAACAAGTGAAACCTAAGCTTCAATCACAACCCGCAAGTTGCCCCGTTTCTTAGCAACGCGGCAGGCAGTGGTTGTGCCGGCTCGCTCAAATTCCAGATCGAGTAAAGTATTGCCAATTTTCAGGTTATGCAATGACAGCTTATTGATCGACTCTGGCAAAGCGGGGTCAACAATTCGCAAGCAATTATTGTGGGCATCGGGCACCAAATGAACCATCATTTGCAGCAGTTGAAACACACTGCCGGTGGCCCAAGCTTGGGGAGAGCAGGCAACTGGATACTGCACCGGCTCGTCATCCCCTGTGCGTTCATAACCGCAGAACAATTCAGGAGGACGCTTGTAGGGTTGCTTGCGAGTCATATCGAGCAATCCCTTGGCAATTTCTAAGGCTTGGTCAACTTGACCCAGGGAGCGCAAACCCATTGCAATTAAAGCATTATCGTGGGGCCAAACCGAACCGATGTGATAGCCCATTGGATTGTAAGCCGGCGACAGACTGCTGAGGGTGCGAATGCCCCAGCCATTAAACATATCTGGCGCAAGTAGCCGCTCCGCCACGCTCAGGGCTTTATCCTGAGTAAGAATGCCCAGACTCAGACAATGGCCTGGATTGGAGGTAATGCCGTCTATTTGGTTGCCATCGCCATCCAAGGCGGCAGCGCAGTAGCCTTCTTCTTCCATCCAAAAATCCCGGTTGAAGCGGGTTTTTAGCTCGCGTGCTTCCTCTAGCCACCGATCAGCCAAGTCGAGGCGCTTCTTCATCCGGGCAATTTCGCTGAGGCGCATTTTCGCTGCATAGACATAGGCTTGCACTTCAGATAGGGTGATCGGGCCTGCCGGCTGCACGCCTTGGCGGTTAACGATACAGTTTTCCGAGTCTTTCCAACCCTGATTTGCTAAACCGCGACTTGATTGCCGGTCATAGCTGAGGTAGCCGGTATGTTTACAATTGCGATCAATCCAATCCATTGCCGCCAAAGCATTGGGCCACAGATGCTCTAGGGTGTCTTTATCTGCTGTCCAGGCGTAGTATTCGGCGTAGAGCATCACCCACAACGGCGTAGCGTCTACCGTGCCATAGTAAGGTGTGTGCGGAACTTCCTGACATCTCGCCATTTCCCCCAAGCGCAGTTCGTGCAAGATTTTGCCGGGTTGTTCATCGCGCCAGTCATCGTCTTTTTGACCTTGGTATTCCGCTAAGATGCTCAACGTTTCACGAGCAATTGTCGGGTTGAGCATTAAAATTTGCGAGGCGGCGATAATCGAGTCCCGACCAAAAAGGGTGGAAAACCAAGGGACGCCGGCAGAGAGTACGGTGTTTTTGCCAATCGACTGCCGCATCACATAAAGGTCTTGCTCTGCTCGCTCGATAACTTGATTGAAAGTGTTTTTATCTGAGCGAATGCTAGTAATTTCGTGCTTCCACTGTTCCTCTTCTAAATATTCAGCGGCTTTGGCTTGCACAAAAGTAGCCGGGGGATTCACTTTAGAAGTAGGCCGACCATTGGTGAACATTTGCAGCCGGTAGCCCAATTTTTGGGTTTCGTGGGTCGCCAGTTCTATTTGCCAAATGGCTGTGTAACCTTGAAAATGATCGGGATGCCGGTGATCGAAACGAATGCGAGATTCCATCAGGCAACCATCTAAACCTTGGTATGCTAGAACTAATTCTTCCTGTTCGAGGAGGGAGGGAGGAGGACTGAGAACTGAGGTGTGAGTTGCGAATTCTGCTTCCTCCGATCCCCGATTGGAGAGATCCTGGGAACCTGTGATCGTGCGTTCTCCTGTTAGGGGAATTCGTCTTAATATTTGCCCGCGTTTTTCCCGGTAAAACCCGCGCACTTCAAATAAATCAACAAAATCGGCATCAAAACTAATGCTGATTTGAAAACTCACAGTCTCGGTGCTGTAATTAGAGATTTCAATTTCTGAAAAGAGCGCTCCATTCAGCATTAAATCCCGCTTAATTCCGATCGTTTCCGGCGGGAGATGATTCTCAATTTTAGGATTCGTACACAAAACCGACAGCCCAAATCCTTTATCGGCAGTGCTGCTGAGTAAAACCGGCGATCGCCCTTCAATCTGCAACTCTAAACGATTTAAAAACCGCGTATCGCAGCAGAACAGCCCCATACTGGCATTCGTGTCATCGCCCAAACAGCCGGCGATATTACCCAAAGTATCGGTGACTAAAAACATATCATTGTCTTTGATAGTGAGCGTTGGCTGGGGACGCTCACTCAAGACGCAAGGCCATTCTGGAATTGGAAGATGTTCGGCTGCGACAAAAGATTTACCGTCTAGTTCAATGGTATCCGGGGTCATGCTGGAAATTCTTCTTTGAGGTTACAGGTTTCTACATTCACTTCGAGTCAAAAACAAATTCTCGGAAAACAATGGCTGTTTTAGTACAACCAAGGAATCAGCTTTTTGACACGGTTTTGATAATTTGGGTAGTCTGGATATTTCTGGCTTAGCCAAGCTTCTTCTCGGCTGGCTTTGGCATTCAGAAAGACAAGCAGAACTGCTGCGCCGGCTAGGTGAAACAAGCTCTGTTGCCAAATTGCCCAGCTCAGTGCTGCTAAAATTAAGCCACTGTAAAGCGGATGACGCACTAAGCTGTAGATGCCGGTTTGGACAAGTTGGCCATTCTCTTTAGGATAGGGTAAGGGTGTGAGGTTGCTTCCTAAATCCAACAGTCCTTTAATGATTAGAACGAATGCCCCCACGCCTAGGATCGCTGCGATGCCCCAAATCCCATACAATAGTGCCGGCGAGTTGATGTTTAACCCAGCAGGCCGGTAGACCGGCAGCATCACAAGCGCGATCAGCAGCAAGCCCTGAATTAATACCAAATATTCACCGCGCTCACCACTTCGCCACCCTTGGCGGGTAAAACCCCAATCTCTCAAAAGTTTCATGAGAATTTGTGGTTACCTCCCCTAATTTTGTCCGATATTATCTGTCATTTATCCTGTGTGATTCGTTCAGGCGAGATGTGAGCTTTTGAAGACTCAATCTTGACAAATTTGTGATTTTGCGGATTAACTGAACAGTTTTACGGACGAGGGCAAGCAAACTGAGGTGGGAACCCAAATTAACAGACACGCACCCGTCCGCTACACACGTAACACAGCTGTTGAGTTTAGCTCAGCCAAGGCCGGCTAACCTCTTCCAGACGGAGGATTTCCACTGGAGAGAGTTGCCAACCCAATGCGCCGGCATTCTGCTGCGCTTGCTGGGCTGTTTTTGCCCCTGGAATTGGAATCACGCCGCCTTGGGCAATTAACCAGTTGAGGGCAACTTGTGCCGGTGTGCGTTGGTGTTTTTCACCAAGTTGACGCAACAGAGAAAGCACCGGCTCAATTTTCTGCAAGCCGCTGCGGCTAAATTTGGGGTCCCATTGACGAGGGCCGGCAGGCGGTTTTTCAGCAGTATACTTGCCGGTGAGCAATCCTTGCGCCAAAGGGCTGTAGGCGAGGAGGGTAATGCCTAACTGATGCGCCGCACTCAGGATACCTTGGCTTTCAATTTGCCGAGTCAGCAAAGAATAGCGCACCTGATTCACGGCTAAAGGTACGCCTCGCTTCGCTAATAACTGGTGAGCTTCCCGCATCTGATCCGCTGAGTAATTACTCACACCGACGGCTTCAATTCTACCCCGCCGTACCTCCTCGGCTAAGGCATTCATCAGGGTTTCCTGACTCATAAAAAAAGTGAACGGCCAGTGTACCTGATAAAGGGTGACGCGATCCATCTGTAGGCGCTTTAAACTGTCTGTCAGGGCATCAGAAACCGAGTCGCCGTTAAAGCGCCAAGGAAGCGGGGCAAATTTGGTTGCAATACACACCGGCTGTCCGCTTTCTTTGATAAACTGCCCCAAGAGTTTTTCTGACTCACCAGGGCCGTAAACTTCGGCGGTGTCAAAGAAGGTAATGCCGGCGGCGAGTGCGGCCTTAAAAGCTTCTCGTACCTGCGCTTCGCCGTAGTCGCTGCCGTAGTTCCAAAACAGCTTATCACCCCACGACCAAGCGCCAATGCCCAAGGCGGTGACAGCCGGCCCGTTTTGTCCTAAAGTTGTTGTTTGCATCTTTGATTTGATGAGTGCTAATACTTAACGTTTAAAAGTGTAGCGCTGTCGGCAGTTTGTCGTCTTTTGTACAGTTGAGTGAGAAGATTGCCGGGATTAGAGGATTTGGAAACGTCCCAGTTGTGGGGAAATTTACAGGTGAACGCTTTCTAACCGGCAATCCGCGCATATAAAATACAAAAGACTGTTAATGCTTGATCAATTAGGTGGGGTATAGGGATGAATCGCGATTATTTGTCAGATTCTGAGCCGGTTGAATCAGAGAAGTTACTGCCTAAACTTAATCTACTGACAATGTTCCGACTGAGCTTATTCCAGATGGGATTAGGCATTATGTCACTCCTAACTTTAGGGGTGATCAACCGGGTGATGATTGATGAGTTAAACGTGCTGCCATTAATTGCTGCTTGTACGATTGCCATGCACCAATTTGTTGCGCCGGCACGCATTTGGTTTGGTCAATTATCCGATTCTAAACCGCTTTTGGGCTACCACCGCACCGGCTTTGTTTGGATTGGGGCAGCGGTATTTGCAATTACCTCTTTTATTGCAGTACAAGTGGTGTGGCAACTCGGCGGCAGTTTGCAAGCAACCGGCTGGAGTTTTTCAACCTATGCTTGGGTTGCAGTTCTGGCTTTAGTTTTTGCGATTTACGGATTAGCCTTGAGTGCAAGTTCCACTCCGTTTGCAGCTTTACTGGTAGATGTTTCAGATGACGATAATCGCTCTAAATTAATTGGCATCGTTTGGTCGATGTTGATGGTGGGAATTGTGATTGGGGCGATTACAATTTCTAAGTTATTACAGATGCCAGAAGCAGGCGAAGAAGCGATTGTAAATTCCGCATCGGTAAAACTTGCAGATATTCCTCAATTACAAGCCACCATTAATCCAGTTTTTATGATAGTGCCGGCTGTGGTATTTGGATTGAGTGTCTTAGCAACTGTTGGAGTCGAGAAAAAATATTCTCGCTACAACTCTCGCTCAACTTTAGTGGATCGAGAAGATAAAATTACCTTGAGCCATGCGCTGCGGATTTTAACAGCTAACCGCCAAACCGGGTTATTTTTTAGTTTCTTGTTGGTGCTGACAACAAGCCTGTTTATGCAAGATCCCGTGTTGGAACCCTATGGTGGGGAAGTGTTTGGCATGAGTGTTTCACAAACAACTCAACTGAATGCCTTTTTTGGCATGGGAACCCTGATCGGCATTGCTTCCACCGGCTTTTTACTTTTGCCCCGTTTAGGTAAACATAGAACAACAAAATATGGATGTACAGCCGCAGCAATTAGTTCAGGATTAATTATTATTGCAGGATTTACAGCTAATCCAGGAATGCTGAAAGGTAGCTTATTAATGTTTGGGTTAGCATCAGGAGTTTTGACTGCCGGCGCAACCAGTTTAATGCTAGATTTAACAGCGGCAGAAACAGCAGGAACCTTTATTGGTGCTTGGGGTTTATCTCAAGCAATGGCGAGGGGTTTAGCAACTGTATTTGGTGGTGCAGTTTTAAATTTAGGTAAGAATTTGTTTCCTGTGCCGGTGTTGGCTTATAGCTTAGTTTTTGCACTGCAAGCGGTGGGAATGATTGTTGCAATTTTTCTATTGCGGCGCGTTAATATTAAAGAATTCCGCGAGAATGCAAAGAGCGCAATTGCTGCGGTAATGGCAGGGGAATTAGATTAATTTAGGAGAATTTGATGGAGGCGAGACTTGAGGAATTAGGGGATTTTTGGGCGCAAGTTTTAGACTTTGCTGAGAAGACTGCTGTGCGGGTTGGCAGTCAGTTAATGGCTGATTTCGGTCAAGTTCAAGCAGCAGAAAAATTAGATGGAAGTTTAGTTACCCAATCGGATAAATGGGCAGATCAGGAAATTCGAGAAGCCATCGCTGCTGCTTTTCCCACTCACGGAGTTTTAAGTGAAGAAGGAGAACACATTTTTCCAGATACTGAATGGTGCTGGATTATCGATCCTTTAGATGGCACAACAAATTTTGCTAGAGGAATTCCGATTTGGGGAATTTCAATCGGATTATTTCATCAAGGTTTTCCTGTGTTCGGGTATGTTTATTTACCGCCGTTAAAGCAAACTTTCTCTGCATTTTGGAACGAGAAATCAGAAAATTCTTTAACCGAAAATCCTCAAGGCGCTTTTCTGAATTCTCAGCCCATTCATACAAGCCAAGATGATTTATCTAAAAATCACTTTTTTAGTTTTTGCACTCGCAGCATTTCCGCAATTGAACATCCCTTCCCCTGCAAAATCCGAATGCTAGGCGTAGCAACGTATAACTTTTTAATGGTAGCCGCCGGCATCACTTTAGGCGGCGTAGAAGCAACCCCCAAAATTTGGGATATTGCCGCAGTTTGGACAATTATTAACGCCGCCGGTGGCGCTTGGGTTCCCCTAGAACAAGAATCCATCTTTCCCTTAGAAGCCGGCAAAGATTATAGCAATCGATCTTACCCAACCTTAGTCTTAAGCCGGCCCGATTTAGTGCCGGTGTTTCAACCCTTAGTACAATCACTCAGTCAATCTGCCAAACCTTAGATCCAACAAATAAACCATCTGTGTCTATCTGTGTGCATCTGTGGTTAATAAAAATAAATATTTGCTTTTGCAAAAAAACTACTCACTCTTCCAAAAAAAATCAGCAACCGGCTTATCTGAAACCACTGGAAAATCCGAGTTAGAGTTAAGCAAAATTAACCGTTGCTGAAAAGACTTACCGGCAACCCCAGTCATCCGCCTTTCAACCCGACTAGGAATCCCATATCCATAAATAACATGACCTTGGCCGGCCAACACAACCACTTGATAGCCTAGGTTCTGCTTTAAAAATTGAGCAATCACATCTGCCATTGTTTCATCCCACAGCACTTGCGCCAGAAAAAATCGCTCAAAATCAGCACTAGAACCATGACCGGCTTGTTGATGCTGCTTAAAAGAATCTAACACCATTTGCCGGTATTCCTTATTGCTAAGGTCAATTTCCGAAGCCGTGGGAATATACTGCCGATCCGTTTCAGTTAAACCTTCTAAACCTTCACGGACAACTTTTCGAGTCAATTCTGACGGCGTATTTAAAGCTAATACCGGCAGCTTATTTTCCTTCGCAAACTGCAACATCGGCGCATAATATTCCCAAGGAAACCCCCAGCGCTTTTCGTACTCACTTTTTTCTACCAGTTCCGTTTCTGTGAGCTTGCCGGCAAGATATTTGTCAATAATATTTTGATAGGGACGCTGAAACATTTCCATTGCAATCGCAATTTTGGGATTTTGCCGGTGCAATTCTTTCAAAATTTCTAACTGAGCTTTATGATCCTCAGCGCTATCATGGGTTTCTCCCAGATACACAACATTTGCCTTGCTGAGTTCCTGCAAGACTTCTTGTCGGCTGTGGGACTCCTGGAGAGGGCTAGAAATTCGTTGAGCGCAAGCAGTGCCGGTGTACAATAGAACCAGTCCCAACGACCAAGCAAACAGTTTAGAAATTTGGGATATTTTCATAAAATTATTTTGCTTCATGAGACTAACCGACATTGCAAGATTATTGCATAGAAATTCCAGATGCCGGCACTACAAATTTACTAGAAACACACAGAACAAAACTAGCAATTTTAATCAAAAATCCATTAAAAATAGGGGCAATTAATAAACTGCCCCTATCGCATAAAATCTGATTATCTTAAATTTTTAAGCGTCGTCGCGAGCTTGGTTAGGAGAACCTGGAGAAGAATTATAGAGAGCGTCTAAATGTTCGCGGGCATCTTCTACCGTCATTGACTTCATCACCATCAGCGGCTCATTCACCATTTTCCCATTAGAATCGAGTAATTCTGGATGAGGTGTTCCCCCATATCCCCGTGATGCCGGCGATCCTGATATGGGTGAGTAAGGGCGTTGAGACTCGGCACTCAAGCTGATCAAGCTACGAATTAAATTACCGACCGCCAAGAAAGCCAAGGTCGTAAAAGCAAGAATGTATAGCAAGTGTAACATCGCATTTTCCTCCAGCAACACAGTTTATTTACAAGTTTGAACAGAAGTTTAAGAACAAAACCGCTGTTAAATGGACGTTTGTTTAAATAGGCGGGTTTTGCTAGACCTTTAATTTATAGTCTTAGACGCCTTTTGCTCAGCCCACTTGTGGTGGCTGCGCGTTGTTAGACTTTTCCATGCGGTTACGCATCGACACCTGCCAGCATTCGGTGAGCAGTTTGTGCCAGGGCATTAAGACTTCCATTTCCACCCCCACTTTGCCATCGGTGGCGTTTAGAAGCATTTTAGCCGTACTCACTTCCTGCTGAGCCTGCATCACTCTTGCCAGTAAGTCAGCTTGCCCGTCGCTGCCGAGAAAAGAAATTTCTTCGGCTTCCAAAAGCGAGCGCGAGCGCCCAAACCAATACTGAAAGTCTTCTAAGAGCGGCTGTAAAACCGTCTTGAGTAAGTCGGGTTCAGGCAGATTTGGATTCAGCATAAATTAAAAATGAGTGACTCAGCTAACCTAATCTTAACGCAATTTACAATTTGTAACATTTACCGCACTTTTTTTTCAATCACAGAGCTGTCAGTCAGGATCGCAACATCGGCACCTTAATTCCAGCTAGAGAGGATTGACATTTAAAGCAAAATATGAATTGGAAACAAATAAAATCAGCGGCTGAGCAACCGCAGCTAAGTTAAGCGGTTAAGCTTGATTGAAATTGACGCAAGCAAACAATCCAAAAACAGTATTTTGCTGAAAACCGGCAATTTTCCTTAAAACCCATCAAGCCTTGAAATGCAATAAAATAAAACAGCAAAACAGTAAATCCTGCTCTGGGATTGGAACGAAATCAACAGCCGATGGTTACCTCATCTCCCGCTTCCCCAGAAGAACAACCCGAAAAAATCCATCTGCCGCGCACCGGCGAATCAGTAGCATTGCAAAAAATTCGCCACACCGCTTCCCATGTGATGGCAATGGCAGTGCAAAAGCTGTTTCCCAAAGCGCAAGTCACGATTGGCCCTTGGATAGACTACGGCTTTTACTACGACTTTGACCATCCAGAATCGTTTACGGAAAAGGATCTCAAGGCGATCAAAAAAGAGATGATTAAGATCGTCAACCGTAAACTGCCGGTGGTTCGGGAAGAAGTGAGCCGTGAGGAAGCCAGAAAGCGGATCGAGGCAATTAATGAGCCTTACAAACTAGAAATATTAGAAGGCATTCAAGAACCGATCACCATCTACCATTTGGGTGAAGAGTGGTGGGATTTGTGTGCCGGCCCTCATGTCGAAAACACCAGCGAACTCAACCCCAAGGCATTTGAACTCGAAAGTGTTGCCGGTGCCTATTGGCGCGGAGATGCCACCAAACAACAGCTACAACGCATTTACGGCACCGCTTGGGAAACACCAGAACAACTCGCAGAATACAAACGCCGCAAGGAAGAAGCACTCAAGCGCGACCACCGCAAACTGGGTAAAGAACTCGGCTTATTTATCTTCGCCGATCCCGTAGGCCCAGGATTACCCCTGTGGACACCGAAAGGCACCATTTTGCGGTCAATTCTTGAAGATTTCCTCAAACAAGAACAAATCAAACGCGGTTACCAGCAAGTCGTCACCCCTCACATCGGCAGAGTGGACTTGTTTAAAATTTCCGGTCACTGGCAGAAATATAAAGAGGATATGTTCCCCATGATGGCGGAGGACGCAGAAGCCGCCGCCGCCGAACAGGGTTTCGCCCTCAAGCCGATGAATTGCCCTTTCCATATCCAAATTTACAAGAGCGAGTTGCATTCCTATCGGGAATTGCCAATACGTTTAGCTGAATTTGGCACCGTCTACCGCTACGAACAATCAGGCGAACTCGGCGGCTTAACGCGGGTACGCGGCTTTACCGTTGATGACTCTCACCTATTTGTCACGCCAGAACAACTGGATGATGAATTCCTGAAAGTGGTGGATTTGATTCTGTCGGTGTTCAAAAGTCTGCAACTGAAGAACTTTAAGGCAAGGCTGAGTTTCCGCGATCCTGCCTTAGATAAGTACATCGGCTCAGATGAAGCGTGGGAGAAAGCCCAAGGTGCGATCCGTCGCGCCGTGGAAACCCTCGGCATGAACTACTTTGAGGGAATTGGAGAAGCGGCATTTTACGGGCCAAAACTCGATTTTATCTTCCAAGATGCTCTGGATCGCGAGTGGCAGTTGGGAACCGTTCAAGTTGATTACAACCTGCCGGAACGCTTTGATTTAGAGTATGTAGCGGCAGATGGTTCCCGTCAGCGTCCAGTAATGATTCACCGTGCTCCGTTTGGATCTTTGGAACGGCTGATCGGGATTTTGATTGAAGAATATGCCGGCGATTTTCCGCTTTGGTTAGCGCCAGTGCAGGTTCGCTTGCTGCCGGTGAGTGATGAGTTTCTGCCTTTTGCTGAAAACGTAGCTGCTCAGATGAAAGCGCTGGGGATTCGTGCTGAAGCAGATGCCAGCTATGAGCGTCTAGGTAAACTCATTCGCAATGCAGAGAAAGATAAAATTCCCGTGATGGCAGTGGTGGGAGAGAAGGAGGTTTCTTCAAATAGCCTTAGCATCCGCACCCGCGCTTCTGGGGAATTAGGTTCGATGCCGGTGCCTGATGTGATTGAGCGAATGAAAAGCGCGATCACGGATTACAGCAACTTTTAGGAATACGCTTTGCGGTGGGCAAAACAATTGCCCACCCAATTCCTAATGGGAAATCAGCGCATCCTAACGATTGCAAAGGCTGTTAAAATTGCAGATTTCATTAATTTATTTCTATTTAATCTGTCATAGTTTTATAAAAATTAAATTAATCGAACAGCCTCATTTTCTAGGTTTTATTGCACCTATTTTAAATTTAGTTAAGGCTGGAAATATCTAGTAGATTTTTAACGATTGCCGGCTTTCAACTAGACGACACAAAAGCCAAATAATGCCGGCAGCAAAGCAAAATCGGCTTGATTGTCATCTTTGTGCCAAAATACGGCGGAATAACCGTACTCAGCAATTTATTAAAAAATACTTAAGAATTTATAACTAGCTCTGAAATTGTTACTTAAGTAGTAGCAACGGGGAACTCTAGGGACGAATATGAGGCATGGCGCGCTCATCCGATAAAAACTGACATCGGCTGTATTGCCAAACAGGGTAGCAACTACGACGCATTAAATTAACTAAGGGGACAATTAATGCACCTAGACGCTGGCAACGAACAGATTCATGCCTACCCACCAGACAAACCTGTTCTGGGTGTCAAGCAAAATTCGCCAACGCCCTTAAGACTCCAGCGCAGCCTCAGTTTCCTTGAAACTTGGGGCTTTGGTCTAAGTGGTCACATTGCCTGGATTGGCACGGCAACGGCAATGCACGCCGCACTTGGCCCAGGCGCGATTGTTGTGTGGTTGCCGACTGTATTTATCGGGATACTACTAAACCGGCAAGTGAAACGGTTAGGTGAACAGTGGCCAGAGATGTCAGGCGGAACGCCCAACTATATCACCAGGCTGCTGAAAGACTATCCAGGGCTAGGTCGTTATGCGGCGCTTGCTTACTTCATCAGCTGGGCAACCTATCTGCCGGTGAACGCGATCATCCTCACAGACTTAATCCAAGCCAACTTGGAACCTTTGGGGATTGCTTGCCCCAAAACGCTGCTCAGAATTGGATTTACCGTTATCGCTTATATCATGGCGTTTAGCGGCACCCGCGCCTTAGCAATTTTGCACGCAGTTTTCATTTTCCCAGCCGTCGGGTTTCTACTGCTATTTGGCATTCAAGGGATGGGATGGTTAGCCTTCTCCCCAGACAGTCCTGGACTTTTTCCGAGCGCTTGGCCAACCCTAACCTTTGTTGACTGGGCCAAGTGGTCATTTTTCGGGGTCTACGGGGCTTGTTCCTGTGAAAACGCGTCCGCCTTTGTCGCCGATAGCCGGCAGCCCAATAAAACGTTGCAATGTCTAACCTTTGCCGGCTGGTTGCTAGTGCCGGTGTTTCTAGGCAACTCCTGGGTTTTAGCACGCTTAGCCACCTCTCCCGGACTTGGGGAGGACTCGTTTGCCAACTTATTAACAGCAGCTTCACCATTCTGGGGTTCCTCGGCGACATTCCTAGTCACGCTGCTATTGGCTTCTAGCTGTCTTCTGCTTCCCGCCACAGCCGTTTCCACCTGTCCCCGCATTTTGTACCAACTTGCTTTAGACGGACACCTCGCACCCGTATTCACGGTTGTCTCTCCCCAAGGCGTTTTGGGTCCGGGTCTGATATTTTCACTTTTATTCAGTTTAATCAGCCTGTTGTGGGGAGATGTCGCCCGCATCGTGGTTGTCGGTTGCGCCGGCTACATGGTGACTTTAATGGCATTCCATCTGGGATTTTGGCTGCGGCGAAAGTTCCCAGAAGTGCGCTTGCCTCCTGCATCCGGGAGTGCTGCCGGTGGCAAGCGCTTCGCGTTTTTGCCTTGGTTGTCTCTTGGTTTCTTCGCAGTCGATGCCGTTTTCTTAGTGGTGGGAGGCTTAGCCTGGAGTCGGGAAGACGTGCTGATCGGCTTAATGCTACCTGTGGTGACTTTGGCAGTGGATGCGGCGATCCGTCGTAGCCGGTTTGGGCTATTTCGCCCGAACTGGTGGATTCAGCGTTACCGGGGACGACACCACAACCTATTTCCAGATTTTGTCGCGTTTCAGGTTGTCATTCTCATCTTTTTGATCTGTAGTGCCGTTGCTGTGGGTTGGGCTTTTGGCCTCAGATTATATTCTCACTCAAGTATTTTTTCTAATTTCTTGGTGGTACTGCTATTGACAGCCGCCTTTGTTGGAGTCGCGATTGCGTGCTGGACAAGCTTACCCCAGGTTTTCGCGATGAACCAGGCGCGAGAGGCTGCGGAACATCTGTTTACAATTGCCTTGGATGCAATTGTGGTGTTGGATGAAAATGGCATGATCCGGCAAGCCAATCCAGCCGCCGAACGTTTATTTGAAATTAGTTCTAACCACTTGGTCGGATGTCACCTAAATCAATGGCTGCCCGGATTGGCAAATGATCCAGAACAGTGGCTGAGCCGCAGCGAACAAACTTTGAATCAACCCAATACAGATCCGTCGAACTCAACGTCTTTAAGCATTCTTGAAGTTGCAATTTCAGACCGATTCTCCCAAGACGCTTCACTTTCAAACCGGGATTTACAAGAATATGTGGTAATTTTGCGCGATATTACCGAGCGCAAGCAGGCAGAAGAGGCGTTGCAAAAAGCGAATGAGAAGCTAGAAACCCGGGTTGAAAAGCGCACAAATGAACTGAGGAAAACTGTTGAGCAATTGCAGACGGAAATCCAAGAGCGTCAGCGGGTGGAAGAAAATCTCAGGGCAATGCAAAATCAAATTGTCGTGCAAGAAAAGCTGGCTTCTTTGGGAAGTTTAACTGCCGGCATTGCTCATGAAATTAGAAATCCTTTAAACTTTGTCACCAATTTTTCTGAACTTTCTGCGGAATTAGCACAAGAACTGTTTGAAGAAATTGAAAATCAAGCAGAGCGATTGGATGCAACGACAATTGAATATTTTGCAGAGCTGTTAAATGACCTCAAACAAAATCTTCAAAAAATCAATCATCACGGCCAGCGAGCTGATAGCATTGTCAGCAATATGCTTTTGCATTCTCGCGGTCAGAGTGGTCACTGGGAACCGACAGATATCAATAAGTTGCTTGCAGACTATGTCAATCTTGCTTATCATGGAATGCGAGCTAAGGAAGGCACTTTTAATTTAAGTATAGAAACCGATTATGACGCTGAAATAGGCAAAATAGAGGTGGTGCCACAAGATATCAGCCGGGTTTTCCTGAACATTATCAACAACGCTTGTTATTCAACCCATAAAAAGAAACAAACGCTGGAAAATGATTTTTCACCTGTGCTGTGTGTAAAAACTAAAAATCTGGAAGATCGGGTGGAAATTCGTATCCGCGATAATGGCAAAGGGATGACGTCAGAAGTGCAAGATAAAATTTTTAATCCCTTCTTTACAACTAAGCCGGCAGGAGAAGGAACCGGCTTGGGTTTATCGCTCAGTCACGATATTATTGTCGGGCAGCATCGAGGAGAACTCTCTGTTGAATCAGAAGCAGAGGAATATGCGGAGTTTATTATTGTTTTGCCGAAAAAGCCGGCCTAAGAAAGGAAATTTTAAATATGAAAATCATGGTTGTGGACGATGAAGAAGATATCCAATTGCTATTCAAGCAAAAATTTAGAAAAGAAATCAAAGCCGGCGAAGTTGAATTTATTTTTGTCCTCTCCGCAGAGACGGCGATAGATTACTTGCAAAACCAGGGAAAAGCCTGCGTAGTCCTGATTCTCTCAGATATTAATATGCCAGGGATGAACGGGCTAGAACTCCTGAAAATTATCAAACAAAACTTTTCGGAGATAAAAGTATTTATGATTACGGCTTATAGCGATGAGGAAAATTATCAAATAGCGAAAGCGAATGGAGCAAATGATTATATCAAAAAACCTGTTAATTTTGAAATATTGAAAGAAAAAATATTTAGTTTATAAATTATTTATTACAAACCGCCTGTTTAGGGAGCGATTTATGCCAATAAAAATCTTATTTGTAGATGATGAACCAGATCTAGAGCTGCTAATCTCTCAGAAATTTAAGAAAAAGGTTCATTTAGGAGAATTGCAGCTAGTTTTTGCCCGAAATGGTGCGGAAGCACTGGAAAAGTTGCAAGAGCATCCAGATACAGATATGGTATTGACCGACATTAATATGCCGGTGATGGATGGCCTAGCTTTGCTGGCTAAACTTAATGATATAAATCCCACGATTAAAACAGTGGTTATGTCCGCCTATGGCGACATGAAAAATATTAGAAAGGCGATGAACTGTGGAGCTTTTGATTTTTTAACTAAACCCATCGATTTTCAGGATTTAGAACTTACGATTAACAAAACCTGGCAATGCGTACAGGAGATTAAACAAAACTTGCGGGTGCAACAAGAACAACAGGAAAAATTACAACAATCAGAAGCTTGCGCCAGAGAACAAGCAACCAACCTAGAAAAAGCCCTGCAAGATTTACGACGAACCCAAGGGCAATTAATTCAAACTGAGAAAATGTCTCTTCTCGGCCAATTGGTTGCAGGCGTGGCTCATGAAATTAATAACCCAGTTAACTTTATTTATGGCAATCTGGCTCACGTTAGCGAAACTGCTCAAAATTTGCTTGGTTTAATTGAGTTGTACCAGCAGTGCTATCCCTCTCCCACTCCTGAAATTCAAAATGAGACTGAAGAGATCGACCTTGATTTTTTAAGCGAAGATTTGCCAAAAATGCTGTCTTCAATGCAAGTTGGGGCTGAGCGTATTCGTCAAATTGTGCTGACGCTGCGGAACTTCTCACGGGTTGATGAAGCGGAGAAGAAGCCGGTCAATATTCATGAGGGGATTGATAGCACACTCATGATTTTGCAGAATCGCCTTAAGGCTAACGCCGAGCAGGCTGCTATTGAAGTTGTTAAGGAATATGGGGATTTACCAAAGGTAGAATGCTATGCCGGCCAATTGAATCAGGTATTTATGAATATCATCGGCAATGCCATTGATGCCTTGAACCAGTCTAACAAAAGTCGCGCTCCTACAGAAATTAAAAATTGTCCGAGTACAATTACAATTTCCACCCAAGTTATCAACTCTGATAGCGTAAGAGTCAGTATTAAGGATAATGGGCCAGGAATGCCGGCAAGGGTCAAAGAACGATTGTTTGACCCCTTCTTCACGACTAAACCAAGCGGTGAGGGCACCGGCTTGGGATTATCTATTAGTTATCAAATCGTTGTAGACAAGCACTACGGGCAGTTGCAGTGCTTCTCAGAAATCGGACAAGGGGCTGAGTTTGTGATAGAAATTCCTATCAAGCAAAGTTGTGAGATGCGGATGCAGGTGAGTTCAGCGCCGGCAGAGATGACGGATGAGCAGCGACATGGGATGCTGGTAGATTGATTATTGAGTGTTGAAAGGATGTCTGCTGTTTCCACCGTTACTGTTAGCGTGCCGGCTACTACTGCTAACTTAGGGCCGGGTTTTGATTGCATTGGGGCCGCTTTAACGCTTTACAATCAATTTCAGTTCACCCGTCTCGATACAACTGAACCGGCGCTTAAAATTACTGTCACCGGCATTGAGGCTGAGCGAGTTAAGACAGATGACAGCAATCTGGCTTATCAAGCATTTGTGCATCTTTACCAAAAACTCGCTCAAACGCCGCCGGCAGTCCACATCGAGATTGTGTTAGGCGTTCCCCTAGCCAGAGGTTTAGGCAGTTCTGCAACCGCGATTGTTGGTGGGTTAGTGGGTGCGAATCAGCTAGCCGGTGCGCCTTTAAGTGAAATTGAAGTGATGCAACTGGCAATCGCAATGGAGGGACACCCAGATAATGTGGTGCCGGCGCTTTTGGGCGGTTGCCGTCTCGCCGCAACAGCATCAGACGGTGGTTGGGAAATATGCGAGATTCCCTGGCACTCTAATATTGTGCCGGTGGTGGCGATTCCCAATTTTGAACTTTCTACCGCAGAAGCGCGGCGGGTGTTGCCGGCCAATTATTCTCGTACTGATGCGATTTTCAATACTGCTCATCTTGGTTTATTGCTGCGCGGCTTAGAAACCGGCACCGGCAGTTGGCTACGCGCGGCAATGCAAGATCGCATTCACCAACCTTATCGACAAGCTTTGATTGCTGGTTACGAAGCCGTATTTGCGGCTGCTTTGGATGTCGGTGCTTATGGCATGGTGATTAGCGGCGCTGGGCCAACGCTTTTAGCACTTGTTGAGACGCAATTGGGCGAATCAGTTGCAGCCGCAATGAAGGCAGCGTGGGCACACCAGGGGGTTAGCGCTGAAGTTATGTCAGTAAAGCTTGACACCCAAGGAGCAAGATTCTCCTAACTGTCGTTGACAAATGGGCCTAGTTTTCCCCACAACGGTAGCAAAAGCTACCGTCTTTTTTTACTTCATCGCTCCTTTACAAAACTTAATTTATTAATTTCCGTTTAATTTGTTATTGAATTTATTTTACATAAGTTCATTGATAATTGATTTATAAAAGCCTAAAGCAATCTACTTACGAAACTAAAATTTAACATTAATCAAGCGGGAAATTCCTTAATTTAACTAGAAGCGGCTCTTTTATCAGCCCAGCGAAATATAAAGATTGCTTTTTTGCGTGAACTTACCTTTGCAAAAGTTCATCTAACTTAATAAAATATAAGACGTATGGAATAGGTATTTATTCTCAATCATGCTGCTCATGGAAATGCCCTGGCTAAGCACTATTATTTTGTTGCCCCTAATCGCTGCCCTCGCTATCCCCTTCATACCGGATAAAAACGGCAAAACCGTTCGCTGGTATGCCTTGGGGGTTGGCATAGCAGACTTGGCGCTGACTGTCTATGCCTTTTGGCAACACTACGATTTACAAAATCCAGACTTTCAACTTGCTGAAACCTATGCCTGGGTGCCGCAACTGGGGCTAAATTGGTCGGTAGCGGTGGATGGACTCTCGATGCCGCTGATTGTCTTAACCGGCTTAGTCACCACCTTGGCAATGCTGGCCGGTTGGAACGTTACCACCAAGCCGCGCTTGTTTTACTTCCTGATGCTTGCAATGTATAGCGCCCAGATAGGCGTGTTTGCCGCCCAGGATATGCTTTTGTTCTTCCTGATGTGGGAACTAGAGTTAGTGCCGGTGTACTTGCTGATTTCCATTTGGGGCGGCCCAAAGCGGCAGTATGCGGCAACCAAATTCATTCTTTACACAGCATTAGGGTCAATTTTCATACTGCTAGCCGGCCTGACAATGGCCTTCTATGGCAGTAATGTCACCTTTAATATGGTGGAAATTGGACAGAAATATTTCCCCATGTCGTTGGAAGTGTTACTCTACGCCGCTTTACTGATTGCCTTCGGGGTTAAACTGCCGATCTTCCCTCTGCACACTTGGCTACCCGATGCACATGGCGAAGCTTCAGCCCCCGTGTCAATGATTTTGGCCGGCGTTTTATTAAAAATGGGTGGCTATGCGTTAATCCGCATGAATGTTGAGATGCTGCCTCATGCCCACATTTACTTCGCGCCGGTTTTAGCCATTCTCGGTGTCGTCAATATTGTTTACGGGGCTTTAACCGCCTTTGCCCAAGATAATCTTAAGCGCCGGCTGGCTTGTTCCTCCATTTCCCACATGGGCTTTGTTCTCATCGGAATCGCCTCCTTAACCGATGTCGGACTCACCGGCGCGATCCTGCAAATGCTTTCCCACGGCTTGATTGCAGCCGCGCTGTTCTTCCTCTCCGGCGTGACTTACGAACGGACTCACACCCTGGCGATGGAAAAAATGGGCGGCATGGCTAAATCGATGCCGAAAGTGTTTGCCTTATTCACCGCCGGCTCAATGGCATCTCTGGCATTACCGGGAATGAGCGGCTTTATCGGTGAACTGACGGTATTCCTCGGCTTTGCAACCAGTGATGCGTTTAACCCCACCTTCAAGGCTGTGGTGATTGTGTTGGCGGCAGTTGGATTAATTGCCACGCCGGTTTACTTACTCTCCATGTTGCGCCGAGTCTTTTATGGGCCAGAAAATGCCCAGCTCACGATTGATCCGTGGTTGCTTGTCGATGCCAAACCACGTGAAATTTTGATTACGCTGTGCCTGATCCTTCCGATTATCGGAATTGGCTTGTATCCCAAGATTGCCACTCAAACCTACGATGTGAAGGTAGTAGAAGTAGCGGCGAACGTCCGTGATGCGCTGCCGGTGGTGGCGCAACAGCGAGAACGTCTCTACTCTGGCTATATCGCACCCAAATTAGGGGAACCCACTCAAGGATTAGTTGTGGCGGATTTGGGCAAAGGTGCGTAAGACTGAGTCCTGAGTTCTGAACTGCCTCAGATTAGTTAAGATAATACGAACAAAAAGAAAGCCTGTCTGTACGGGCTTTCTTTTTTTTGGCTGTTATTCTTTAATAGCTTTTTATTTTCTTTACATTTGTTTACCATTTAAGAGAAGGGGCACGCATCAATACGCACGATCTCTCGGATTTAACCTTCACAACCGGCCAAGCTATGCTCAAAAAGATATCAGAAATTTCCGAACACCGGCAAGCCCTGGAAATGCTATGGCTGTGCGATCGCGCGATGGCAGCAACCAGCACCGGCATAGTTATTGCCGATGCCACCAAACCGGGTAGACCCCTTATTTACTGCAATTCAGGCTTCGAGCGGATGACAGGTTACTCCCGCGATGAAGTGATCGGGCGCAATTGCAAGTTTTTGCAGGGATCTGATAATGATCAACCGGCTATTGAGCAAATTCGCCAAGCCTTACGTGATCAAACTGAATGCCGGGTCATCTTAAAAAATTATCGCAAAGATGGCACTTTATTTTGGAATGAATTAACCATTTCGCCGGTGTTCGACAGTAACGGACAATTAACTCACTTTATTGGAGTGCAAAACGACATAACCGAACGCGTAGAAGCAGAAGCCGCGCTTAAGCGAACAACCCAAGAGTTAGCCGATTCTGAAGCCGCGTTACGCAAGCAAACCAACATTTTGCAATCCCTCCTCGACAACCTGGCTGAAGGTGTCGTTGTTGCCGATGAAGGCGGTCAGTTTGTGCTATTTAATCCCGCAGCACAAGAGGTGCTAGGCAAAGGTTTAATTAATGTCTCATCTGAAGCATGGACAGATCAATACGGATGCTATTTGCCCGATAAATTGACCCCCTATCCTCCTCAAGAATTGCCCCTAGCACAAGCAATTCAGGGAAAATCTGTTGATTCGGCAGAAATTTTTATCCAGCCATCACCAAATTCCGAAGGGGTGTTTATTTGTGTGAATGCGAGGCCATTAAAAGATGAAACCGGCAGTTTAAAAGGTGGTGTTGCAGTCTTTCGCGATATTACTGAACGAAAGCGTTCTGAGGTAGCTTTGCAGCAATCGGAAGCGCAATTAAGAGAACACACCAATCAGCTCAAACAAGCTTTACACGACTTACAACAAACCCAAGCGCAACTGATTCAATCTGAAAAAATGTCAAGTTTGGGGCAATTGGTTGCCGGCATTGCTCATGAAGTTAACAATCCTGTTAGTTTTATTTATGGCAATCTTGCTTATGCCAATGAATACATTCAAGATCTGCTAAAATTGCTAAATCTCTACCAGCAGCAGTACCCAAATCCGGGGGAAGAAATTGAAGAGGAAATCGAAGAAGTTGGCTTAAACTTTTTGCTAGAAGATCTGCCAAAGTTAATGTCTTCCATGAAACAGGGAGCCGAACGCATCCGTCAAATTGTGATTAGCTTGCGTAACTTTGCCCGTTTGGATGAAGCTGAAATGAAAACAGTGAATATTCACGAAGGCATTGACAGTACATTGCTGATTTTGCAACACCGGCTCAAACAACCGCTAGATTCTGAGATTGAGATTATTAAAGAATACAGCAAATTACCCATAGTTGAATGCTATCCAGGGCAACTCAACCAAGTTTTTATCAATATCCTCAATAATGCAATTGATGCTGTAGAAGAATCAGCACTGAAGGGAGTGGAAAAAGGGCAAATTATCATTCGCACCGGCATCCAAGATGAGCGCGTATTTATCAGCATTGCCGACAATGGAGCGGGCATGAGCGAAGAAGTGAGCCGGCACATCTTTGAACCCTTCTATACAACTAAGCCGGTAGGAAAAGGCACCGGCTTGGGATTATCGATTAGTTACCAGGTTGTGGTAGAAAAACATGGAGGCCGGCTGCAATGTATTTCCGCCCCCGGAAAAGGAACCGAACTGAGAATTGAAATACCATTGCGCCAAAAAAATCTTACATCCTTTGCCGTCCCAGATTACCTATCGGGAAACGGGAAAAAGGTGGAAAAAGAAAGAGTGGGAGAGAAAAGAACCGGGGTCAGTAATCTTATGTCCCAAAGAGAGTAAAACTACAGGGCCGGCAGGAACTGTAAGTTTTGAAGATCAGCCCCCACTAATTTTGGCTTTATAGCCTAATTGAGTCAGAAATTGCAGAAGTTTTTGGGTGTGATCGCCCTGAATTTCAATTTCTCCATCTTTAATCGTACCGCCGGCACCACATTGAGTTTTCATCTGCTTAAGTAGGGATTCCAAAGTTTCAGGTTTAACTTGAAAACCGTTGATAACAGTGACCGTTTTTCCCTTACGCCCCTTTCGGGATGCCTGCACCCTGACATTTTGCTGAGATGCCGGCAGTTCTGTTACAGGGCGTTCTAGGGCAGATGGATTGACATCAGTGCCAAATTCTTTATAAATAAAGCGATCGCCGGTGGAAGCATTGCTATCGTTGGATTTGCGCTTGGAAGTTGCCATAACAGTGAGCGGGGGCTAGGAGCAAAAAGAAAACTGTTTGCAGTTTTTGTGGATACCTACTCAAAGCATAAATCAGTAACCGAAATCTTGTACCAGCATCACGCAGATAATGAATATGGCCGGCATAACCCACATAACCGGCCTAACCCACATAGCCGGCATCGATGCACCGGCACACGAGTCAGCTAAACTGAGTCAGAAGCAAGCTTTGTTGGAGCACCGGCAGATGGAATCGAAACGACATCCCATAGAACAGCAAGTAGAGGAAGGCAGACAGCGTGCTCACGTTCATGCAGAACGAATTAATGAACTTGCAGAAGAACTTGCCCAGGAACTAAAAGCCCTCAAAGACATTGCAGATGAAATCAGCCCCAGTTACTGGCAAGTCTATTACAAACCTTTCATCACCGGCTTTAGCAGCATCTCAGTTCCCTACGTCCGTTCCGACGGGGATGTTTGGACAGTCTTTAACCGAGTCGTTTAAGACTAAGCCCAGGGACATCTGCATCAACCTTTATCTGAGCCGGCAAAACAGGGACTTATAATGAAATCTGTCCAGTCATTTCCCTGTTGCCGTGACCGCTACCCCCCTTTCCTCCAACGCCCAAATCGATGCCTCCAGCGACGCCCAAAGACCTGACTCATTAGGTCGCTTTGGTCGCTTTGGCGGCAAGTATGTGCCTGAAACCTTAATGCCGGCTTTGACTGAGTTAGAAGCCGCATTTAAGCAATATTGCCATGATGCCGATTTTCAAGCAGAACTTCAGCAACTGTTGCGCGACTATGTGGGACGCCCCAGCCCTCTGTATTTCGCTGAACGTCTCACCAGTCATTACGCCCGTCCCGATGGCAGTGGCCCTCAAATTTACCTCAAACGGGAAGACTTAAACCACACCGGCGCTCATAAAATTAACAATGCTATCGCTCAAGCATTGTTGGCAAAGCGCATGGGCAAACAGCGCATCATTGCCGAAACAGGTGCCGGTCAGCATGGCGTCGCCACAGCCACCGTGTGCGCCCGGTTTGGTCTGGATTGCGTGATTTATATGGGCGTTCACGATATGGAACGACAAGCCCTTAACGTATTTCGGATGCGCTTAATGGGGGCAGAAGTGCGCCCCGTAGCAGCCGGCACCGGCACCCTCAAAGATGCTACATCAGAAGCCATTCGCGACTGGGTGACGAACGTAGAAAGCACCCACTATATCCTCGGTTCAGTGGCCGGCCCTCATCCCTACCCGATGATGGTGCGTGACTTCCATGATGTCATTGGCTTGGAAACCCGCGCCCAATGTCTGGAGAAATGGGGAGGACTGCCGGATATTCTCCTCGCCTGTGTAGGCGGCGGTTCCAATGCAATGGGACTATTTCACGAATTTGTTAGTGAATCCGAAGTGCGGTTAATTGGCGTTGAAGCTGCCGGTGAGGGCGTTGAGACAGACAAACACGCCGCCACCTTAACACGCGGACAAGTCGGTGTTTTGCACGGCGCAATGAGCTATTTACTGCAAGATGACGATGGTCAGGTTGTGGAAGCCCATTCAATTAGCGCCGGCTTAGATTATCCCGGTGTCGGGCCAGAACACAGCTATTTAAAGGATCTCGGTCGCGCTGAATATTACAGCGTTACGGATGAACAAGCTTTAGACGCCTTTAAGCGCTTGTCTCTACTCGAAGGAATTATCCCAGCCTTAGAAACCGCCCACGCGATCGCTTACTTAGAAACCCTTTGCCCTCAACTTGCCGGTAATCCCCGCATCGTGATTAACTGTTCCGGTCGCGGCGATAAAGATGTGCACACGGTTGCCAAATTCCTCAATCCAGCTTAATCGCTTGAATGCTCATACCTAATTTCGTTTCTTACACTTTAAAAAAGCAAAAAAGTCAACAGATACAAGGTAAAAGACAACCAAAGAGTTATCTCTTTCTTTTACCTTTTTACTGTTTCCTTTTAACGTTGTTTGCCGGTGGCTGTGTTGTCGTCCTCGACAGCTCTAAAACCCCAAAAGAAGAACCTACACAGCCGGTGACAACAACCGCACCCGAATCAGCGTCTAAACCCTTAACAGCCACCGAATTTGCTGCCTTGGAACAGTCAATTCATGACCAAGTGAATCAGTATCGCGCCTCCCAGAAATTGCCGCCGCTGAAGCTCGATCCTCGAATCAGCGAAGTGTGCCGGCAACACAGCAAAGGAATGGCTAGCGAGGGCGTTCCCTTTGGCCATGAAGGATTTGAGCAAAGAGCCAACGCAATTGAGAAAAGCATTGCTTATCGCTCAGTTGCAGAAAATGTTGCCTATAATTTTGGCTATAGCAATCCCGGTAAACAAGCCGTTGAAGGATGGATTAAGAGTCCGGGGCATCAGAAAAATATGGTAGGTGATTTTGATTTAACCGGCATCGGCATTGTTAAAAATGCGAAAGGAGAATATTACTTTACTCAGATTTTTGTGCGCCGGCAGTAAGAATGGGGCATGGGGCATGGGGCATAGGATTACTTTGAGTGAGGGCTGCCGGGTTCGGCTTTTTTAGGTTTTTGTATCAGCAGATTTTTTAAACAATTAAAAATGATTTTAGATAATTTAAACAATTCAAGACTCGAATTTTAATTGCTGCGAAGGTGAACTTATGAACACACAAATTGAGCATTCTTTACTTCCAAAAGCGAACCACGATGAGCTGGCACGACAAAATTTTGTGGCAAGTTTGAAAGTTTATGTATCTAGAAATATTACAGCGGGAAATAAGATTGTTTATGAAAAAGTAGCAAAACCTAAGTTTGAGAAAGAACACCAACGTGCGCCACAAAACCGTCATGAAATTCGGCGGCTGATGGAAAATGAATCTTACTATCGCTGGTGGAGTGCTTTGCGGCGCACGACTCAGGAGATGCTGTGGGATTCTGTAAACAGCAGTATTGAGCGCCAACTGCCTGAATTGGTAGAGTGTGCTCGCCGGCAAGGAAATAAGCTTGGTTCATTAACATTAAATCCCGAACTGACGATTCCCGCTTACCAAACTGCCGTAGATATTCACTGTATGCCGGGAGGGTATCAAGGCGAATTTACAGAAGATGATGTGGCTGCCGGCGCGTTATATGATCGCGGGGTTTATTTGTATGTCTTAGGACAGTTAGGCCCATTGAATGATGATATGGGTCAGTCTGTGGTTCAAAATTATTTGAAAAAGCAATATCCTGACTTTCAACCGGCACGCATTCTTGATTTGGGTTGTACAGTGGGTCACAGCACTTTGCCTTATGTGGATGCTTACCCGGATGCGGAAGTCTATGCGATCGATACCGGCGCGGCGCTGTTGCGTTATGCTCATGCACGGGCAGAGGCAATGGGTAAGCGCGTTCACTTCTCGCAGCAAAATGCTGAGCGTACTAACTTTGCCGATGGGTCATTTGATTTAATTGTTTCCCATATTCTGTTACATGAAATGCCGGTGTCTGCGATTCGTAATGTTTTGCAAGAGTGTTACCGGCTGCTGGCTCCCGGTGGGATGATGGTTCATGCTGAGGCTCCCCTCTATGGCAATATGGAAGCCTTTAATGCTTTCATGTTCGATTGGGAAACCAAGAATAACAACGAACCATTCTGGAGTGCGATGCGGGATCTCGACTGGATGGAAGTCGCTGTTGGTGCCGGTTTTGAGAGCGAAAAGGTGATTCAATCCTCTGCTGCTAATGGTGTCTGGAAAGAAAAGATGGCCGGTGGCAAGTCTCAAAATGACGGTTTTGGCCGGCGCGGCAGTTGGTTGATTTTAGCTGCTAGCAAATAATACGGCACAACGGTTATGGCAAAGAAGGCAAAAGGCAAACGACCGATTTATTTTGATGACCCTCAAACCGACAAGTTGCTAACCATAATTTTGGCACTTGCCGGCGAGGTTTCTGTGCTGCACGAACGTCTCGACACCTTAGAACGTCTAACTGAAGCGAAAGGTTTAGTTAACCTTCAAGAAATCGAGACTTACGAGCCAGATGAGCAAGTGGCCCAAGAGCGAGAACAGTGGCGTCAGGCTTATCTTGAGCGCGTGTTGCGGGTGGTGAGAGAGGAGTTGGAAGCCTTGAACGGATGATCGGTGCGATCTCTTCAACAGAGAATGGGAAAATTATATTCCCTAGCAGATGAACATTATTGAGGAGTGAACTGTTGGAAGATTTTCAGGTTTGCGAACGTGATCTTTCTGATGCCTATTTATCTCAGTATTTAGAAGCTGAAGCGCTGGCAGTCGATACGGAAACAATGGGATTGTTACCTTGGCGAGATCGCTTGTGTTTGGTGCAACTGTGCGATCCTCAAGGTCGGGTAACGGTGGTTCGCATTGAGCGAGGACAGAAAGAAGCGCCGAATTTAAAAAAGCTGATGGAAGCCACCGGCATTCTCAAAGTCTTTCATTTTGCTCGTTTTGACATGGCAACAATGCGCCACAATTTGGGTATTGAGGTTGCGCCGGTGTTCTGCACGAAGATAGCGAGTAAGCTTGCTAGAACCTACACCCCGAAACATGGTCTTAAAGAAGTGGTGCAAGAACTCGAACGGGTGGAACTCGACAAAAGCGCTCAAAGTTCTGACTGGGGAAATGCTGCCAACCTTTCTGAGAATCAGCTCAGTTATGCGGCGAATGATGTGCGCTATTTGCTCAGTGTTCAGCAAAAATTGATGGGGATGCTGCAACGGGAAGAACGCTGGGAACTAGCGCAGCAGTGCTTTCAGTCCTTGCCGGTGTTCGTTTCCTTAGATTTGCTGCAATACAAGGATATTTTTGAGCATTAAGCACCCTGTCTATTGCTTTTTTAAATGTTGGGTCTCTGAAGAATTGACTCAATGGGAAAGCCGACTGCTTTCCATGCGGCAACGCCACCTCTGAGTTCAGATACGTTGTCATAGCCGGCTGAGCGCAGTTGCTCGGCAGCTTCGGCGGTTTCCTCGTCGGTTTCACCATAGAGGTAGATATCGCGACTGCGTTCAAGCGCTGTGAAGGCACGTTCGACCAATTCGCTCGCCGGCATGGAAATCGCGCCGGTGATGCGACTGGTATTAAATAGGTTGCGCTCTCGCACATCAATAATCGTTAATGCTGGATCACCCCAGTCGAGCCGATCTTTGAGGTCATAAACCAGGGATTTGGCTTGCAGTGGCGGCGGGATGGGGATGAGGCCGAAGAAGTTAGGCATGATGAGCGAAGACCTATTACATTCTCCTCTGCAATGTAACAAGATATTTTAAATTTTGCAAAGTTTTAATCAAATTAACTTTACAACGGTATCTATTTATGCATTTACACCTAGCTTGGGTCAGTAAGCTCTTTTTTTAGCGAGTTTCTAACGCTCTAATTCTCTAACCCTGCCGGCACTCAACACTCAGCACTCAGCCATTTCCTAAAAAATTAGGAGGCAACCCTAGAAGGATTGCCCCAATAAAGCCACTGCCTGAATTTCTCTCACTTAATTAGCTGACAGCGACGTAATATTAAACTGCTAAGCAAAGCTTAAACATCATTTGATTGCGTCTCTGCATGATGCTTGAGGTTTGATGCGACGTTGTAGGCTTCATCGGGAGCCGGATCTTTTGCGTCATCAGTGCCTTCTGTGGAGCCGGCAATTGCTCTCCATGCATCCAAGCCACCTGTTATTTCTGCCACATTGGTAAACCCAGCTGAACGCAACAGATTTGCAGCTTCGGCGGTTTCTGCGTCGGAGCCGCCATAAATATAAATGTCGCGGCTGGGTTCTAGACTAGATTTAGCCCGCTCTACCAAGTCCTCCTTTGGAAACGGCATTGCTCCCATAATGTGCCCCTTATTGTAAGCAGTCCGCTCACGCACATCCAGAATCGTCAAAGCCGGCTCACCCCACTCCAAACGAGCTTTGAGATCGTGTGCAGAGGACTGGGCTTTCAGTCCTGGGGGGGTCGGGGTCACATTGGGCATTTTTTCTTTGGCATCTTGAATTTGATCGGGAATATTTTTCATGATGAACTTTAACCAATTACTTCAATTTGGAATATAACAAGGTCGTTTGGTACCCCGAATCCTTCTAGGGAGAGAGCGTTCGCTTATCTTCGGGCAGAATTAAGTAATCCTACTGTTAGGACTTAAGCAGCAAGTCGTCTACGCCAAGTCCCAATAAGTTAAAGTTATCATTCCTTTATGGCCTGTCCTTGCAAAGGTAGGCGGTATAGATGCTCGCATTTAGCCTCAAATTTCACTCTGTTTCTATTAAGCGTTGTGGCTATGGCGATGCTCATAGCTAATACATTTAATATATATTTAAAATATAAACTGAAATTTAGTTTTGCCTTTAATCAAGACATATAAATCGTTTAATTTTATGATAATTTTTTGCAATTTAAGTGCAGATTGGCTAAGCATGAACTTAGCCTAATCTATCCCCTTAATGCTCAGAAGGAATCATCCACAAGAAACAGTGTTATTCCGTTTCACAAGGGTTCAAAGCCGGCAGTTCTGTTGTTTCTATTAACTTTGCCGGTTGAGAAGATTCGCCGACAGAACCATGTAACTCAACGAATCTTCTAAAAAGCCGCATGGTTTCGTGAGTTGAAACCTTATTTAAGTTAACCAAGCCGGCTAGATTTTTTTGGGAGATTTTTTGTAAATAGGGGAGATCCTCAAATAACGTTAAACAAGAAGCGAAATGCAAGAGCATTTGCAATAACGGCTTGGGCCATTCCAGGTTGGTGTAAATATCGATCAATAACTTGTGTTCAGTCTCGCTGATAGGCTGCACGTTAAACATGACAACGATCTTCTTGCCGTTGTAAACTGGGATGCAGAGTTCAACGGTATAAGGCGCGTACAAAATTAAAATAACTTCAACAACTGGTAGTCTCCAAATTCTCAAAATATTGAAGGGAGAATCTAGAATTGTTTGAAATTTAATAATTCCGCCAGTTGCTGTCGGCTGGAAATGAGTAACTTTCAGGATTTTTAAGTTGTTGAGACTGAAAGCATGAATGGATTCCAGATGCTTTAAGTTTAATAGATGATAAATTTGGCAGACATAGGAAAAGGGTAAAATATATTCTTGACTGATTGCGTGATAAGCTTGCAACTCAAACATTCTGGCTTGAGCTTCCCTTAAAGCGAATTCTGGTTGGTTGGGTTGGGCGTTAAACCGGCATCTGCTAAGCTCTCCTGTGTTTAGGCTTTCTTCCGGCTTCAAAGACAGCCAAGCTAAAAGCAAGAAAGAGGCTGTAAATAACTGCGTTAAGTCAATTGCAGATAAATACCCATCAGCCAGGGAAGCCAGACTTCTATCGGTAATTCCAAATAAACAAGAGGGAATTCCTAAAATCCAAATACTGTTTCTGATATGGGCGATGAAAAGAGAAACTTTTGCTGATGTATCGTTATTCATGGATTTAAAAAAACTTGTTATTTTAGCGATTCACAGAGTTAAGGAGTTTTTTTGTTTTTCTGCCGAGGCGAAGTGTATCTAACAAAGAGACTTTAAGTAAAAGCGCTCATTTCTAGCTATGAAGTATAAATCTGTAGAATAAATTCCTTGACTTTTTGCTTTTTATTTGCTCTTCTATTTAAAAAGATAAAACTCAAAATTCTTTCCGACCTCTATCGCAAGATGGGTGTCTTAATTCAAAAAATTTAGTTAAAAAAAGCTAAAAATACCCGTTCCTATTTCTTAAAGGGAGTTATCACTTGCCGGCCTATATGTCTGAGGGATGAGAGGCAGGATTATCCCTGTTGCCGGCAGCCATGCAAACTTATCAATCTAGAATGGTTATTTAACTGAGAGACGAGCTTTCTGTCCGCCGTCAAATTATATTATTTCTGTTGATGAGTGGCTATCGCGGTAGCAGTTGAAAGAACCATTAGGTGACGAACTTGAGCTTTTAACCGCAGGGGATCGCTGAGTTCGTCGTAAAATCTGGCTTAGCAGCCACATCAGCTAAGTAAATTTGTGTATTGATACTTACTAAGGCAATTAATACAAATTTATTCCTTAAGGAAAGGTGAGATGTGTTCTCTAGGCTACATCTATAGAGCGATGAATATCTTCAGTAAATCTACAAAAATAAGAATGTAAATAACAGAATAATTCTGCCTCTCTATGAGTTCATCTGAGATGGCAGAAGGAGGAAAATATGGTAGTAAGCGAGCAAAGGCGTGCAGTAGGAGTCTTTTCTGAACGGCAACAGGCAGAGCAAGCACTCAATGAATTGAAAGCTTCAAACTTTTCGATGGACAAAGTTTCCTTGATTGCCAAGGAGACAGAGGAAGGCGACCAGGTGAGCGGTACTCAAGTCAGCGAACGCATTGGCAATCAAAATGTCGAAAGTGGAACAGCCGTAGTTGCCGATGCGGCAACAAGCAGTGCTTGGGGTAGCGTACTTGTTGGCTTAGGAAGTTTGGCAATTCCCGGACTCGGCCCTTTGATCGCCGCCGGTTCCGTTGGGGTAGCACTCGTAACAACCTTAGCCGGCATTGGTTTGGGAACCCTGGCAACGGGTAATTTAGTTAAAGCACTAACTGATTTAGGCATTTCCCAAGAATCAGCAAGCGCTTATGCAGATAGCCTGGAACAAGGCAATTACTTGGTCATCGTCGATGGCACACAAGAAGAGATTGGTCGTGCGGAAGCCGTTTTTAGTAATGGTGGAATTCAAAATTGGGGCATTTATAATTCCCCACAGGTTTAGATGAACGCGATTTGCTGGATGCACAAGGTGGCCCATTTAAATCCTCAACCGGCCTCCTGACATTCGAGTGGAACTCTGACCTACACTTGATTGTATGGCTCAGCGTATCCAACCTCTACCAGCAGAAGTTGTTCATCTTATCGCCGCCGGTGAAGTCATTGACTCCCTGGCGGCTGTCGTGCGGGAATTAGTGGAAAATGCCCTAGATGCCGGCGCGACACGCATTGCGGTTTCAGTTTGGCCGGAACAATGGCGTGTGCGGGTGGCAGACAATGGCACCGGCATGGATTTGGCTAACTTGCAATGCTGTGCCACTGCCCACAGTACCAGCAAAATCCATAGCAGCGAGGATCTCTGGAAAATTACCAGTTTGGGGTTTCGCGGGGAAGCGTTGCACAGTTTGGCCCAGTTGGCCGATTTGGAGATTTTAAGCCGGCCCACAAATCCGGCGAAAGAGCAAGGCAGTTGGCGCGTTGTCTATAACTCCCAAGGCGAACCGATTCAAATTGAGCCGGCAGCCATTGCTTATGGGACTGTGGTGGATGTCTGCAATCTATTCGGCACTTGGCAAGCGCGGCGGCAAGGTTTACCCTCGCCGGCACAACAGTTGCGATTGGTACAACTCACGATTCACCAACTGGCACTGTGCCACCCCCATGTCAACTGGCAAGTCGAGCAAAACGAGCGCCGGTGGTTTAATTTAACTCCCGGTCAAACCCCACAATACATCCTGCCGCAGTTGTTACGGGATGTGCGCTGGGATGATTTGCACCAGTTGAAAGTTGAAGTGCCGGCACCTTCAGAAACCGAAGCCGAAACTTTCCCCCTATCACCCTCTCAATCTTTAGAATTAGTCCTCGGTTTGCCTGATCGCTGCCACCGCCGGCGTCCTGACTGGGTGAAAGTTGCCATAAATGGGCGAATGGTGCGAACACCGGAACTTGAGCAAACCCTGCTTAGCAGTTTTGCACGAACACTGCCGCGCGATCGCTATCCGGTTTGTTTCCTGCATTTGCGGATTTCCCCGGAGGGAATTGACTGGAACCGGCACCCCGCGAAGGCGGAAATTTATTTGCAGCATTTGAGTTATTGGCAAGAACAGATTGCTGGTGCCACCCTGACGGCGCTACAACTCAGTCGCGCAAATTTGCCGGCTGCCGGTCAAGAACGGGTGAGCAAATTGCTCAAGGCATCAGAAGAGAAGGGGATTTATAGTGCCGGTCGTTCGATTGAGCCGGCACAAAGTCAAGAGATGTTGCCAACACGTCTCTATCTGCGTGCGATCGCCCAAGTTCACAACACCTATATCTTGGCGGAACATTCAGGCGGCTTGTGGTTAGTCGAACAGCACATCGCGCACGAGCGGGTTTTGTATGAACAGTTGTGTGATCGTTGGCACCTCGTCCCCTTGGAAGCGCCGGCAATTCTTAGCCAACTAACGCCTAAACAGGTCGAACAATTGCAACGCATTGGCATAGAAGTTGATTTATTTGGCGAACAAGTTTGGGCAGTTCGCACCGCGCCGGCACTGTTAGCTGAACGAGAGGATTGTACAGAAGCGTTGCGGGAACTGAGTTCTGGTGATTTGCAAGCCGCTCAAGTTGCTACTGCCTGCCGTAGTGCGATTCGTAACGGCACGCCTCTGAGTTTGCCGGAAATGCAAACCCTTTTAGATCGCTGGCAAAGTACGCGTCATCCCCGCACTTGTCCCCACGGACGACCGATTTATTTATCTTTAGAAGAGACAGATCTCGCCCGTTTTTTCCGCCGGCATTGGGTGATTGGCAAAAGTCACGGAATTTAAGGGTCGTTTTTTAAACATCATCAAATGCCGGTGGATATTTAACCATTCCCGTAATTCCTTCCAAGGCTGCCGGTGCGAGTTCCAGCACCATAAATGCCTCATCGGGAACTGGAAAGGGCGCTTCTAATCCTTTTGCTCTAGCCGGAGAAAACCCAAAGCGCGTGTAGTAATTGGGATGACCTACAACAACAACAATTTTATGCCCTAAACGCTGGCAATCTTTTAATCCCTGCTGAATTAGTTGAGAGCCAATCCCTTGATTTTGAAATTCTGGATGAACCGCTAAAGGCGCTAACGCTAATGCCGGCACATCTTTGTTTTCTGTTTGAATAATTATATCACTAAATAGCAAGTGACCAACAATTTTTTCATCTTGAATTGCAACAAGAGATAGCTCTGGATTAAAGTTATCTGACCGTCGAATTGCGTCAACGAGTTGAGCTTCGCCTTCTTGTCCGAATGCCAGCTTATTGACTTCGTAAATTCCTGCAAAATCATCGGAGGTTTCAGGGCGTATTATTATCATTAAAATCCTTCCATCGCTCAATTACTTTTGTTTCACCGGCTTTGCCATGTAAATATCTGGTTTTCCCAGCCCATTAGCATCTGGCATTACCCCTACAATCGTAAACCCGCATTTTTGATAAAACTCATAGGGATGACCGACTAAGTTTTTTATATTCGTAATTTTTTCCCAAGGATTAGAGTATAAATCAACACCTGAAAGCGTTGTTTGATTCTCCTCATCATCAGTACCCACCCAAATTGTCAGGCCGGCACGTTCTCTTACCAGCGTTTCTAAATCAGCAATCAACGCACTGCCAATTCCCCGACCTCGACAAGTTTTGCTTACAATTAAAGGGTGTAATTCCCATACATTACCGTTGTATTGCGAAATTCCCCCAATCCATCCTAAAACGCTGCCGGTTTCATCAACCGCGACGCGGCTAATTCTGTCCTCTCCCAAAGATTCACGCACCTCTTGCAGACCACTTTTTATATCTGGCCAGCTATTGGGCCACTGCTCAACCAGCCAACCGGCTAGCTGCTGAATGATTTTATCGTCATCCGGAGACAGATCAATTATTTGCATGAGATGCTTCCTCAAGCAAGGCGCTGATTCATAAATTCATTTCTAGGCGCTAAAATTATAGCAATTTGTCAAACACTTGCTTCCCTATTATTTAATTTAAAATTCAAAATGCTATAAGAGATAAGGAGAGAAGAAACAAAACATTATGCAACTGAGATTTTTTGCGAGTCTACTGCTTTTGAGTGCTTTTTGGTTAGGGATGCCGGCGCAAGCAGCAAATCCCAAACACGTTGAACAGTTACTTAAAACCAATCAGTGTCCTAAGTGTGACTTAAAGGGTGCGGATCTTAAAGGTGCTCAACTAGCCGGCGCTAATTTAAGTGAGGCGAATTTAAGTGAGAGTAACTTGGAAGCCGCTAACTTAAGGGGTGCGAATTTGCGGGGTGTTCAACTTCAGTCTGCTTTACTGCGGGGTGCCATTTTGGAGGAAGCAAACCTGGAAAATGCCAAGATGAGAGATGCCAAAATGAGGGATGCCAAGCTTAGGCGTGCTAACCTCAGTTACGCTAGGCTTCGTGATGCCAGACTCCGAGGTGCTGATCTTACAGAAGCTAAGTTGTTCGCAACTTTCTTGAATAATGTTGTTTTAATAGATGCGAAACTCAAGTTAGCGAAGTTAGAGGGTGCAGATTTAACGGGTGCTAAACTCAATCAGGCAGACTTGGATACTGCGAATTTAGATAGTGCTAATTTAACGAATGCTGATTTAAGCGCCGCCTACCTTCCTGATGCCGATCTTAGGGGTGCTAACTTAAGTAATGCAAATCTAGCCGGCGCTAAATTAATGTCTGCCGGCTTAGTTAGGGCAAAACTCAATAATGCTGACCTTAGTTTAACAAATTTAAGCCGCGCAAACTTAAGTTATACCGACTTAAGCGGTGCAAAATTAATCAATGCCAACTTAACGAAAGCAGTAATCACTAAAGCCAACCTGACAGGTGCGGATCTAACAGGTGCGAACCTTAGCAATACTTATTTATATCAAGCAAACTTAGAACGTGCAAACCTCACGAGTGCAAATTTAGAACGTGCCAACTTAGCCAGTGCTAATTTAAAAGATGCCAATTTAGATAAAGCCAATTTAACCAACGCCAACGTCACCGGCACAAGTTTAAGTGAGCGCTAAAGTCAGAAAAATCTTCTTTAATTATGAGTCATAAAATGTAAAGAACCAGGAAAAAAATAAGAGAATCCTACGATGAAATTTTTAGCCTAATGTATACATCCAACCATCTCTGGCGCAAATTCTAATGAGACCATCCCAAACAATTGGGGTCGATTCAAAAGAGGCTTCTGGCTTAAATCTGGCAGCTTCTTCGACGATAACGCGATAAAATTCTCCTTTGGAGTTTTTGAGGGCGTTTTTATCATTTGGGTTTGCCGGCTCAAAATAAAGATTAAATAAATACACGCCACTGTAACAGGCAGCAATCAGTTTATTCCCATCAGTAAAGATGGGGGTTGAAATTGAGCCGCCTATTCTTTGTTTAAATACGATTAATGGCGTATTATATTCTTTATCTAGCAATGGCCCTTTAACTTTTTGGCCGGTTGTGGTGGTTTGAGAACCGATATAGACGTTTCCATCAATGGCACAGGTGGCAAAGAGTGCCGGCATTTCTTCTGTGCGGTATTCATCATTTAATGCAACGGAACCAATGATTCCTCCTTTCCAATCGTCTAAGCGAGCGTTATTGGTAGGAAAGAACCATTCAACAGATTCACTTTCTTTCTTGGCTGGATTGAGTTTTAAAACACCGCCGTTACCGGGAATGTATTGTTTTTCTATGGCGCAAAAAAGTTTTTCATCTTTGGAGATGGCAACAGTTCCATCCATGTCAGAACCTGTATAAAAGTCCCAAACTATTTTACGGTCTTTAATACTAATTCCATAAATGTGTCCAGAACCGGCAGCCATATAAATTCTATCTTTGAGAACTGCCGGTGAGGATTCCGCAACTAAGTTTCCCGAATGTCTGCCAATGTCTGCCGGCTGATAAAGTTGAACTTCATCCAAAATTTGTGGCTGAATGATGCCATCTTTTTTAGCAGCGGTACGTGTTGAGCTGTTCAGAAAATAGCCAATCGCATTTTCACCGGCATTAAATATCACGCCACTGCCCAAATCAATTGGGCTGCTATCGTTATCTCTACTATAACTCGCCGTTTTTCTAATATTTAGTTTCCAAAGTTCCTTGCCGGTTCTAAAGGAAATTGCTCGAAAACTAGGTACAGGTGCCGATGTAAATAAAGAATTTCTGACTCCCAGTCGGCTTCCCTGTAGAACCACAATTCGATTTTCTTCGCTCGCTGTTGGGTCAATATAAATCGTTGAAGACCCTTTTAAAATATCATCATATTTATATCTCCACACCACTTCATTTGTTTCAATATCTATTTTTCTTAAGCTGTGATCGTATGCCCCAATAACCAAATAGGTTTTCCCGCGATCTTTGGTAATAGTTGGCTGTCCTGTCCAGCCGGCACCACTCCAGGTTCCATACCCTCTAAAAGCTGTTATCCCACTTCCCAGTTCAAATCGATCAAGCAGATTCAGTCCTTCCGGAGTTCCCCTCCCATAAAATCTTCGCTTTTCATTCCCTAAATAGGTGGGAATTAAAAGTTCTATTTCTGGGTTCATGTCAGTGAGAATATTATTCACTTGACGGTTAACTGCCTCTGAAAGTGGGTCGGCATTGACCGTATTCGCACTGACTGGAGTTCCCACAGATTTCTGCGCTTTAAATTCTTTGAAAATTAACGGAGAGATGGAGCTTGCTAGCAGTAGTTGGATCGCTCGTTTATTAAAATTTTTTCTTGATAAAAGCATAACTTGCTAGCTCCATTTATTATCTAAATACCAGAATTTTTATCTGATTTTTAGATAATAAATTTTAGATTGTCTTCAGTCCTTTGTCAAGAAAGTTAGTGACAAAAGACAATCCAAAATTCGACAATGAAAACTACCTAGTTTTCAGACACAAACTCAGTCCGAAACTGATCAACAATTTTATCTAAAGCGACTGCATGGGAAGCTTTAAACAAAACACGATCACCGGGTTGCACAAAGTCCTTCAAACACTCTACTAATGCCTCTTTGGCATGGATGTAGGTACTCAATCGCGTCTCGATTAAAGGCACCCCAACCGCACCGGCAGCCAAGGCTTCTGCTTCCGCAGCGTCTGCCAAAATAAACAAAGCGTCAAGATTGAGATGGCTGGCGGTAACACCTACTTGCCGGTGAAATTCTAGAGAGCGATCGCCCAATTCCCGCATCGTCCCTAACACGGCAATATGCCGCCTTCCCGGTGTTTGCGCCAGTAGTTGCAGCGCGGCTTCCATCGATTCCAGACCGGCATTATAACTCTCATCCAGAATCATCACATCATCCGCCAACTCATAGCGCCGCGCCCGTCCCTCTGGCAATTCCACAGATACACCGGCACTCAGAGGCTCCCAGCTAATATTGAGGACTTTCGCAACGGCTAGCGCTGCTAAATAATTACTCGCATTATGACGACCGGGAAGCGGGATTGGCAATTGAACGTCCTCAACTATCAAGCGTTCGGCATTAATTAGCATCCCGCGCACATCGCCCCCTTCCAACCCATAAGTTAGGGTTTTCCCTTTCCAAACCGTGGCAGCCGTTGTCATTAACCGCTTGTTATCGTGATTGAGAATTGCGGTGCCAGTGAGAGGCATTTCCGCTAGTAACTCGCACTTGGCTTTGGCGATTGCTTCTTCAGATCCCAACAAACCGATATGTGCGGTGCCGGCATTCGTAATCACGCCGATCGTTGGGCGGGCTATTTGCGTCAAGAGGGCAATCTGACCACTGCCACGCATTGCCATTTCAATCACAGCATAATCGTGTTCGGAAGAAAGTTCTAGCAGCGTTTTAGGCACCCCAATTTCGTTGTTGTAGTTTAGCTGGGTTTTCAGGACTTTTCCCTGAGTGCCTAAAATTGCTGCAATCAGTTCTTTCGTGGTGGTTTTGCCAAATGAGCCAGTTACAGCAATCACTGGAATTTTAAATTGCTCGCGCCACCAACGCGCGATCGCTTGATATGCCTGTAGTGTGTCTTTTACCTGTAGCTGCGGCACCGGCACCGGCAGAGGACGTTCGACAATTGCAGCAATTGCGCCTTTTTCAATTGCCTGGGAAACAAAATCATGGCCATCAAAATTTTCGCCTCGCAATGCCACAAACACCTCGTCGGTTTTGATGCTGCGGGTGTCTGTAGTAATGCCGGTTACTGGGGTTTTTAGGAGCTTATCCGGTATATTTGCCGGCGTGGCGTGCAGAATATCAATGAGTTGAGTGAGGGTGGCACGAAAGGTCATAAGGCATTTGGGATTTTTAGCTTTCAGATTTTAGATTGTAAATTGAATCCAAAATCGATGAACAACTAAAATGCCACCGGCAGCCCTAATGTTAACAAATATAAACGCTTCAAGGGGCCATTTTATCCGGTTCCCGCCGGGGCGCTAACATCGCACAACCCTCTCGCTTTGTATCAATTTTTAAACTCCACTTTTTTGTGGCCGAAAATATGCGTAATTCACTCAAAGAAATTTTCATAATAACCCTACAATTTAAAGCCCAATCTTTACTGTTTCTTTACCAACTTTTGAGACCGAGTCGGGTACATTGGAATTGTAACCCCATCTAGCTTAGGTAAACCCTTCTGTTCATGCCCAAATTAACTCTAAATCAAGTTCCTTGATTCATCAAAACTGAATTAGAGCGAAGACAAATCGGGTTCGCAGATGCAGCTCAATCCCGAAACTAAGCAGTCTATTCAGCAATTACTCAGTGATCTGGATCACCGCAATGAACTGATAAAAGGCACATTTATTCTTTCTAAGGTCAGAGTATGATAGCTAGTGGGGGAGGCATCTTTAATTTGTGCAAGAACTACCTAAAATTTCTTAATACAGAGAAAATACCGGCAGTAATTGAGCCTCTACTTTATTAAAAGTTTCGTAGCGCGGAAAGCCTACTTTGATCAGCCGGTGCCGCCTACTTGGAACTAAAGATTACAGGGGTGCGTCTGCGAGTGAAGCAGCACAAAGCTTTATATTTATGTTTGAGATTAAGCACATCGGTTTGTGAGCGTTTGCAGCTAAATTCCTCAGATGTGAGATGAACAAAAGTAGCGTCGCTTGAACCGGACACCAGGGCGGAGTTACTATCACTATGTATAACTCAATAGACAATTCCCAGCGGCATAGTAATTCAGACGAGCAGATTTTGTACAACCATCTGCTCGAATGCGTAAAAGTGGAAACGCCCTCTGAGCTGATTGAGCGCTTCCGAAGCTTATTTATTGCAGGGGTGGGCTACCCTGATCGTGAAGTGGCCGCTGCTGTTGAGAGGATAACAGCCTCGAAGCAAGCTGAGCATGAATTTAAATTTATTTTAAATCGCTGCTGCCACATTCTGATTAATCGTTGGCAAATGCAAACCCAGCAGCATGGAGCAATTTCTGAGTTAATCGCCCTGTTTGAAGGAAATCGCACCAGAAACGGGCTTTACTCATTACCCATGCGTGGAGTGAGACGCTTGCATGAGTTGGTGCGTTTGTTCACCCAAAGCGAACAGTTTTTGACGCTGCACCGCTTGGTGCGAGTCATGAACCAACCCTCAGAAAGCAATAGCAGTCCAGAAACCAAACCCTTGGGCAGCTTAATCAGCCAATATCCTTACCTCTATGAACACTGCCTGCTCAGTGAAGGTAGCACTTACGAGCATCAGCAAACGGTTCGGCAACTACAATCGAGCCGGCAGAAGCAATTTGAGATCAATCTGTCGCAATATGTAACTTATCAGGTGCGACGCTCGCAGCAAGCCCGTCAAGCTTCCCCTGCGCCGGCGGGACGGATTATTCAAACAGTTAGCAATCCCACCTTATTAAGTGATCGTGAATTGTATGTTGCCCTCAAACACTTTGTCGGCAAAGTTGAAGGCTGTCATACCTATCGCGACTTATCTCAAAGCTTTCTTACCCATAGCAGCCAAACCCGCACCTACGGAACATTTAAAAAAGAATTATACGACTACCTGATCCCATCAATTGATTCCGCTTACGGCAAGCGTCAATTTAATGAACGCTTGTATAAGCAGCTAACCAATATTTTGCCCCAAAGCGATTCCCAAAAGTTCAGTGATTTCCTGTTAGTGAGAACTTGCAGCCAATTATTAAACTTTTTGGTGGTAGAAACCCCGCAACGCCCTAACCATTTTGTCTTAATTGACCTGATTTCAAACATCGGTCCCACCCTCACCACCGGCTTGCTATTAAAGATCGTGCTGCTGTGCCGCAAAGTCAAACCCTATTTGGAAAAACGATTTGCAATTTTGTTTAACCACTACGAGTCCTCCACGAGAGACTCGGTGCATTGGTTAGTCAAAGGACTGGAAAATGTTAACATCGCCCTAAGTACGAATTTTGGAGCGGTGGATCTCTCCTTCATCCGCTAAATATTTTTGGTGCCAAGCGCAGTTTTTGCATCCCACAGCAGACAATTCTGTGTTAAAGTCCCTGTTGTAAATCAGATTCGGTAGTAGGATTTTTTTCTTGGTTGCAGAATCGCCAGTAGCCCCGTTCTGTACCGGCAGGCATATCTCCGAAGCTGAATCTCAAATCTCTCTGACTTTGGAGTTATCCCATGTCAATTTATGTCGGTAATTTGTCTTACGACGTTTCGCAAGAAGACATCACCGCTGTCTTCGCCGAATACGGCAGCGTCAAGCGGGTTAATCTGCCTACAGACCGTGAAACAGGCCGTCCGCGCGGGTTTGGTTTTGTGGAAATGGAAACCGAGGCCGAAGAAAACGCAGCCATTGAAGCGTTAGATGGCGCTGAGTGGATGGGTCGCGACCTCAAAGTGAATAAAGCCAAGCCTCGTGAAGATCGAGGAGGCGGTGGTGGCGGTCGCAGCGGTGGAGGAAACCGAGGAGGAGGAGGCGGCGGCGGCTACGGAGGAAAATCTTCTCGAGGAAGGTATTAAAATAGCTTTGGGGGTCAGCACTCAGCGCTCAGCAGTCGGCCTTCAGCAATTGAGAAATTGATGGCTCACAGCTATATGCTTCTCAATGAACAAGCTGACGGTGGGGATCTGAATAGCTGACCATTCAATCACAGTTAGTTATCAAGAAATAAAGAATGACCCAAGTTGTTCTCGGCGAAAACGAAGGAATTGATTCAGCTCTACGCCGGTTTAAACGCCAAGTATCGAGAGCCGGCATTTTGGCAGATGCAAAAAATCGGCGGCATTTTGAAACGCCGGTGGAAAAGCGCAAGCGCAAAGCTGTTGCAGCTAGACGGAAAAAACGGTTCACTTAAGATGGTTACAGCTTGCACTGATTGATAGAAGCAAGCTCGTGAACAACAGCAACTATTTTTAAATTTGTTAGCAAGGTGGGCTTGTCTGTGATGAGAAGCCCACTTTTTTATAAAGAAGCAACCCTACAACCGTTGATGTTTATGGGTTCTGTCCTTTTCTGTGCCCAGTCACCGTTCAAAACCAAACCGGAAAAAACGAACCTGTGTGCCGGCAAAATGCGTGATTTTCCGTAAATCGCCAAATCTGCTTTCCCAATTCGATAGGATCAAAGAAGGATGCCCTAGGTCGTGTGTCGGCTTTCGGCAACCTGGAAGCATCTTCAAACCCTGCTCTCATGGGAGGTTCAGCTTTGACATCTTCTTCGCCTGACTTTGAATTCGCTCCCGATCCAAAGCAAAGTGATACACCGGCAACCAACCTAGCCGAGGAACTGGATCGGGCCATTTTTAGCTTTTCAGATATTCAGGCGGAACTGAACTACAAACAAGCAAAAGACGCCCTGCAAGACTTGGTGGCAAACCTGGATCTCACCGTGGAAGAACGAGCCGGCTTAGAGGGCGAAATCGGGGGTTTAGAGGTGATGCTGGACAAATTAGAACGCACTTGTGTCCAGATTGCCGTCTTTGGCATGGTAGGACGGGGTAAATCTTCAGTTCTCAACGCCCTGCTAGGCCAGCCGGTGTTTGAAACCGGCCCACTTCATGGCGTCACCCGCAGCACAAAAGTTGGGACGTGGGAAGTAAAAGACTCCCCATCCTCACTTCCCACTGCCCAACCGACCATTACCTACCGCCTCTCTCAAGTTGAGCTAATTGACACCCCAGGCATTGACGAAGTCGATGGGCAAACCCGCGAAGCCTTGGCCCGTCAAGTGGCATCGCAAGCAGATCTGATTTTGTTTGTGGTTGCCGGCGACATCACCAAAGTTGAATATGAAGCGCTTTCGCAACTGCGCGATGCCGGTAAACCCATGTTGCTTGTATTTAACAAGATCGATCAATATCCCGATGCAGATCGGCTTGCCATTTATCAAAAAATCCGAGATGAGCGCGTACGCGAGTTGCTATCACCGGATGAAATTGTCATGGCTGCTGCCTCGCCCATCATCGCCCAGGCAGTGCGTCGCTCAGATGGCACAAGAGGCGTCCAGCTCAACCGGGGACTGCCTCAAGTTGAAGAGTTGAAGCTGAAAATCTTAGAAATTTTAGACCGAGAAGGCAAATCTCTGGTTGCGCTCAACACTATGCTCTTTGCCGGCGATGTGAACGAGCAGCTGGTGCAGCGGAAAATGGAGATTCGCGAACGCAGCGCCAACCGAATGATCTGGAATGCTGTGATGGCCAAAGCCCTCGCCATCGCCCTCAACCCTTTTACTGTGGTCGATATTCTTAGTGCCGCCGTAATCGATGTGGCGCTGATATTAACATTGTCTAAGATTTATGGAATATCAATGACCCAAGCCGGTGCCGTAGGTTTGTTACAAAAAATTGCTATCAGTATGGGGAGTATTAGTGCCAGCGAACTGGTGGCAACCTTGGGTCTGTCGTCCCTCAAAGGATTGCTGGGAATCGCCACACCGGCAACAGGTGGGGCAGCTTTAGCACCCTATCTTTCCGTCGCTGTCACCCAAGCCGGGGTTGCCGGTGTTTCCTCCTATGGAATTGGCCAGGTCACCAAAGCGTACCTGGCCAATGGGGCTTCCTGGGGTCCTGATGGCCCAAAAGCCGTCGTCAGTCGGATTCTCTCAACCCTCGATGAAACCTCCATTCTCAGTCGCATCAAGGATGAACTGCGAGAAAAACTCTCAGGCGTCAGAAAAGCAGCAACTGGGCAGGCAGGGAAGCAAGAAAATTGAGGGCATGGGGACATTCGGCATTGGGCAAGGCTTCGCCAACCTAAAGGTATGGGCAAGGCTTCACTAACCTAAAGCTATGGGGATTGGTGGGAATGGGGCATTCTTTCCTTCTCCTCCTAGTCCCATGCGCCATGCCCCATGCCCCTATCTTCTTACTTCCTCTGCTTAAACTCGGTCAGCCATTCCCGGATTTGCTGAGTAGCGATCTCGCGACCACCTAAGCCAAAGGCGAGGGCGAGAGCAATGGCAATTGCACCCAGCAGCAATCCAAATGCCAAATTGACAATGTTGCTGGCGATGCCCATTTGTTGCAGTGCCATTGCAGACACCAAGGCGATGATCGCAATGCGAGCGATTTGACCAAGTATCCGCGCTTGATGAGAACCTGAACTGGTAATCAGGGAGAAGGCGAGGTTGGCAAAGTACAAGCCGATGGCAAACACCACTAACCCAGCCAGAATGCGGCCAGCAACGATGACAAGGCCGGTGACAATGGCTGTGAGTGCCCCAATATTTAAGATATTGGTGGCGGCAACTGTTGCCAAAAGTAGGATGCCAACGAGTACGACAATGCCGACAAATTCAGAAGGTGTCCGCGTGGTAGAGGCGGGGGTGGTGTCCTGAATGACGGTTTGTTGTTGGTAGTCTGGCGGAATATTTGGATCAAGTGGCGGCGTGACGGGCCGACGAGGAGTATTAACGGGTCGGGTATCCAAACCCAGCCAGCGGAAGATGTTGTTGAAGCCTAAACCTGTGAGAATGTTGGTGACTATATCTGCCACGAAACGGCCCAAGAGGTAAGCACCAATCAGAACCAGCGCCGCTGTGAAAATTTGGGGGATGGCGTTGAGAATCTGGGTTAGCATCGAGATCGCCGGCCTGGAGATGGCCTCAATCCCCAAAGCATTGAGGGCTGCGATCGCGGTTGGGATCAGGATTAAGACATAGACGATGGTGCCAATAATCCAGGAAAGCGACTGGCCGCCAGTGGTCTGACTGACGCCAAAGCGTGCTCCCAATCGGTCTGTGCCGGTGGCGGCTAACAGATTTGTGACAATTCGACGTACCACCTGAGCCAGTAACCAGCCGGCTGCGGCAATGATGATCGCCTCTAGAATCTTGGGAAGTGCTGAGAGGATTTGATTGAGCAGGTTTTGCACGGGTGCGAGTGCCTGCTGCAATCCCAAGGTATCTAGGATTGGGGTGAGAAACAGTAAAAAGATGAACCAATACAGGGCATTGCCGAGGGTGTCGCTCAGCATCAGTTGGTTCGTTCCGGGTGTGGTGCCGGCCTGCCGATTCAAGCGCTCATCCAAACCAAATGCTCGCAATCCTCGCGTTACCACGAGTTTTGAGATAGTGGCAATCACCCATGCGATGGCCAGTAAAATCAAAGCTCCGACTAACTTGGGTAAGAAGCCGGTGACTTGAGTGAGAAATGTGTTTAGTGGTTGCGAAACAGCCGGCAGATCGAGCCGGTTGAAGAAGGCCACCAAGACAAATATCATGATCACCCAAAAAACCGCAGTGGAAATCCACTTCTCTACCTGTAGCCCATCTGGGTCATCCGGGCGACCTGTTACCCAGCCGGCTAGCCGATTATCGATGTTGGTGCGCTTGAGCAGTCCCCCTACCACGGCAGCAGCAATGGTGGCGATGAGCCAGCCAATCACCAAGATGGCGATTGCGATGCCGAGATTGATGAGGTAGGGTGCAAGGTTGTTAGTGTTTACGCCGGGGAGAATTTCCCCAGCTCGGTTGGTGGCCGGTCTGGCTTGTGCCAAAAACTCAGTCAATGAGATAGGCATCCTCATGCCTATTATTTGTGTAATACTTGGCGATGTTCCATTCATGGTTTTCTCGCGTTAAGGTTAGTTTCAGCAGAAAAAATACGAAAATCGTGATATACGCCTCTAGCTTGAGGGTTAGGATGTCATCTCGTCAAGTTTTCGAGCAATCAATCCAGATTAACGCTAGTGCAACCGTGGTTGAGCGCTGTATCACGGATAACGTTTTCATGCACCGTTGGCTAAATCCGGCTTTGCGGTGTGAGCCGATCGGCGAGTGGAGTACCGATGTGGGTGCCCAGAGCCGATTTGTCATTCAAATTCCCTTAATACAGCCGGCATTAAAGAGTGTAGTGCTGGAGCGGGAGCCGGGGCTGATTGTCTGGGGGTTTGAAGGATTTTTCTCAGGCTGTGATCGCTGGGAATGTCTACCGGCAGCGAAAGGAACGCAACTGCTCAACCGATTTGAGTTTGAAATTCCCAATCCTTTGATTCGGTTTGGTTTCAATCGTTTTGCTGCTACTTGGACGCGTGAGGATATGCAAGCCCAACTGCGCCGGCTTAAACGCGTGGCGGAGGAAGCCTCCCAAGGCTTGCGAACTTGATGATTCGCTTAACTGTTATCCTGCATTCGCTCTAGTAACTTGCGAATCACACTGCCATCTTCTGCACCCGGAACTTGAGTCAGATATATCTGTAGATCCTGAACAGCTTTTGGCCACTGACCCAGTTGATAATAGAGGATGCCCCGATCTCGCAATTCGATGGGCGCACCTGGAAACAGCAGCAGAATTCGCTCAACCGCAGCCAGAGATTTTAAGACATCTCCTTGGTTGAGATAAATTAATTTGAGGTTGGAAAGCATTCGCCCTAAGAAGCGTCGCCGGCCCACGGGTTCTAGAAATGCCGGCAGTAGCTGCACCGGCTGACCGTAAATTTGGGCGAGTCGTTGCTGGCAATCTTCTGGAAATAGCACCTCGCCCCGATTGAAGGGGTCCACATAGATGCCGGCACCTTCAAAGTCTGGACGGATCAGGAAGTGTCCGGGCATTCCGACGCCGACCATCGGAAAGTCAAGACGCCGCGCCAGTTCCAGGTACACCAGCGATAGGGTGAGGGGGATGCCGGTGCGCCGATCAATTACATCATTGAAAAAGCTATTACGCGGATCGTAATAATTCTCACCATTGCCGGTGAATCCCAAATCATCGTAGAGATATTGATTGATGGCTTGGATAATCCGCATCGGATACCGTTCAGCCGGCAGGCGATCTCCCACCTCAGATGCCATCGTGTCGAGCGCATCAAGATATTCTGCCGGATCGAGTTCTGGATATTCTTCTTGAGCTATGTACAGAGAAGCTTTCGCCAAATCAATTTGTGGATCTGGCTGATAAATTTCTTTATAAAAAAATTGCCGCGCTAGGGGGAAGTCCATATTGGCTCACTGATGCACTGCTACAATTCTCCTATTTTTTGCCAAGACGCTTTGCCTAACACCATATCCGCTCTATTAAAGGACTTAGTTGTTACCGGCGACTTTAACAATTCACTCTGGTGAATCCTCACCGACAATAGCCTAGAGGTCGCGGCTCTGGCCATCCTCCCTAGGAGAGGGATACATCCGTCACCTTTATTGTTTCACGGATTACTTGAGGTGCCCTTCATGCTTCTTATTATTACTCCAATCAGTTTCAAGAAAACTGGGAAAATATATCCTCTCAAGCCGCACTTTTAAAATATATAAATATTAATAAGTGTTAATTTATCTTATTAATTTACTGAGAGAAAAATTTAAAGATACTATAAAACCCTTCTTGGAAAATATTTGGATGATTAATCAAAATTCATTCTGATTATTAAAAACAATGAATCAGCTAAAAGGTTTAATTTTTACCAAAAAAGCAGGAGAGCGAGGGTGAGATTCCATACAGTCCTGGAATAGATGAGTTTGGTTCAGTCCGCTTTCACCCCAAGATTTTCAAGGCAGAGTTACAGCGGATACAACCGTTTTTGCACTGCACTTATACCCAAAGAAAGATAAGTTTAAAAAGAAATTCAGGCAATATAGAATTTATGGATTTAACAGCCAATTTTCTATTTCGGCTTATGGAAACTATTTACGGACATATTCAAGGATTAAAATCCAGCCATATCAAGCAACTAGAGCGATTATACGAACATCGGGAACCCAGTGATCGCGCAATTACGGCTGAGTTTGCCCAGCGCCTCGCAGCAGTTAGTACAGAAATTCATCACCCGGTGTGTGCTTATGTTAACCGGCGTGGACAGGTGTTTCGAGTCGCAGTAGGGACACCCAGCCAAACTCAAATTGCCCCCCAACAATTGCCCCGGCATAGCGCTGAACGCTTGAGTGGAATTCGCTGTATTGCCACTCAAATCAAATCAGATCCACCAGACACAGCCGCACTAACAGCAATGGCACGGCAGCGCTTAGACGCTTTAGTGGTCTTAAATTTAACAAAAGAAGGTGTTGAACGACCGGGAAAAGGAGCAACCGGCTATGTCAAAGAAGCTTTCTTGGCTCATTTAATCCCCGATACTGAAACATCCTGGAGCGTTTCTCCACCTCTGAGTTTAGATGACCTCAGCGAACAAGACTTTGGCGACTTAATAGATGAATGGGAAAGTGATTTTTCTCAATCAGGCTACGGCGCATTTCAGTTTGAGGAAGCCGGCACTGACGAAGATAAAGTTCTGCTGGTTGGATTAATGACGGATGATATTTCTGTGCAACGCTTTCAAGATGGGTTGGAAGAACTAACCCGCTTAGTTGAAAGTGCGAAGGGAACCGTACTCGACACGATACAGCAGAAGCGATCGCGCCCCCATCCTCAAACCGTTGTGGGGGAGGGAAAAATAGAAGAAATTGCTCTGCAAGCGCATAAGTTGAAAGCGAATTTGATTGTCTTTGACCGAGATATCTCTGCCTCTCAAGTCCGCAACCTGGAAGCCCAGATTCACATCCCAGTCGTAGATCGCACAGAAGTCATTTTAGATATTTTCGCTCAACGTGCTCAATCCCAGGCCGGCAAATTGCAAGTCGAACTGGCGCAACTAGAATATATGCTGCCTCGGCTGAGAGGACGGGGTCAGCAGATGTCTCGGTTAGGTGCCGGCATCGGGACGCGAGGGCCGGGTGAAACGAAACTAGAGACGGAACGGCGAGTCATTCAGCGACGCATTGCCCAACTTCAGCAGGAAGTTAATCAATTACAAGCGCATCGTGCGCGTTTGCGGCAGCAGCGACAGCAGCAAGAAATTCCCACGATTGCAGTCGTTGGCTATACCAATGCCGGTAAATCAACGCTGCTGAATGTGTTAACTCATGCTGAGGTTTACACAGCGGATCAGCTCTTTGCTACCTTAGATCCGACTACGCGAAAGCTGGTGATTACAGATCCAGAAACCCAGGAACGGCAGTCAGTTCTGCTAACAGATACCGTAGGGTTTATTCACGAACTTCCGCCACCACTTATGGATGCTTTCCGAGCTACTTTAGAGGAAGTGACGGAGGCTGATGCGTTGCTTCATGTCGTCGATCTTTCCCATCCAGCTTGGACAAGTCATATCCATTCAGTAGACGAAGTGTTAGGAGAAATGCCGGCGCTTCCCGGCAAAGCTTTGATTGCGTTTAACAAGATCGATCAAGTCGATAGTGAAACTTTAGCGCAAGCTCAACAAACCTATCCCGAAGCCGTGTTTATTTCAGCCACTCAACGCTTAGGTTTAGAGACTCTGCGGCAGCGAATGATCCAGCTGATTGATGAAGCTGCTTCAGCGCCGGTACTTGCCGAAATGTAGGAAGGAGCCGGTTGTGCCGGCATTCATTTTAATGACTTCATAATTGTTAGAGGATAACCAAAAATGGTAGAAACTCTTGATGACACTAAGCGCCTTGCAATTGCCACAAAATTGTCAGAGATGAAAGCATTGCAAAATCTACTGATTAGCAATGAGCAGCAATTCATTCAGGATTGTACAGATGATGAGATTCGTAAGCGCTTGCAAAAGATGGTCGAGGACGATGAAAAAAATTTAGGCGTTCTTGATACGGTGATTGTTCAGTACGGTGTCCAGGCAGAGCAAAAAGAAACAACCCAGCAGATGATTGAGGAAGTTCAGAAACTCATGAAAGGTTCTGAGCTAACTTTGTTTGAGAAAGTATCTCAGCAGGAATTACTCAAACACCGGCAGACAATGGCGGGACTGTTAATTCACAAAGCTGCTCAAATTATTGGTGCTGATGTTGAAACTGCGATCACACCTTTAAATACTGTTAATTTCGAGAACCGCGCCCATCAAGAGCAACTCAAAGGAATCCTAGAGATTTTGGGTGTTCGTGAGTTAACCGGACTTGAGCCACATCAGGGAATTTGGGCGCGGGTTCAAGATGCTGTTGCAGCATTTACTGGAGTTGCCGGCAGTGTAATAACGCGCACCGATGATGAGATGAGCATTCGTGATCTTCTCCTCATGGATCATACTAAGGCTGATACTCTATTTGCAGAAATTTTAGGTTCTGACGATCCTGAAAAAATCCAAGAGTATTTTGGGCAACTTTATAAAGACATCAAAGCTCACGGTACAGCCGAAGAACAAGTTGTCTATCCGGCAATTCGTTCTGATTATGAACACACGCAAGAAATTTACGAACAGACGGATGAAGTGATGGAGATGTTAGACGAGATCACACCTCTCGATCCGGCTTCATCTGAATTTAAAGCAGCGATTGAACGGTTAAGAACTGCGGTGCGAACTCATATCGATCAAGAAGAGAGCGATATATTCCCCAGACTCCGCAACAACTTCAGCGATGAACAGCAGAAGCAAATGGCTAGCGAATTTAAAAATGCTAAAAGCCGGCTGCAAGATGAAATGGCTGCTGCAACTCATTAAAACAAAAGTTTGTAGCTAAGTAAAACTATCCCAATTTGTGCAAATTATGAACAATCCAACGACGTGGAAGTACATATTTTACCTCAAGGCTGTGATCAATTGGGTCGAATCTCTGGCTTTGCTGTTTGCAGATCGCTGGATTCGTGAGTTACTTGGTGAAAAACCTCTGACTAACCCTGAATATTTACAACTATTTCTTGTGTTGGTAATTGTGATTGGGATCGGCTATTGGTGGGTTGGCAACGACATTTCCCGCAATCACAACATCGTAAAGCTTGGAATTTACGCACAATTTTCTGTATTTGGGGTGCTGGCTTATCAGACGTTGGCCGGCAATGTTCACCCATTTTATTTAATTCCGGGCGTCATTGATCTGACGTTTGCCATTCTCTTTGTTGTGTTTCTATCTTCTTACGGTCGAATTAAGCAGGCTTTGGAGTGATTTTTCAACAGTCTTACACAGGGCATCTGGATAGGGGTTTCGGATTTTTTAACCACAGATGCACGCAGATGAACGCAGATGATAGCGTTAGCGTGCCGACAGATATATGCAGATAAATACAGATGATAGCGTTAGGCTGCCGGCAGCCTAACGCACATGAATAATTAGGGAATTTATCATGAGTCAAAAACACGGCCCTTGGACGATAGAAGAAACTTCTCAAAAATACGAAAATTCGTTTATAAATGTTCGTGAAGATCAAGTTCTTCAACCTGACGGGAAACCGGGTATGTACGCGACCGTCAAGATGAAAGCCGTTGTTGCTATTCTACCAATAGATAGCGACGGCACTGTATATCTTACCCGGCAATTTCGCTACGCACTTGGAAAAGAGAGTATCGAAGTGGTATGCGGTGCACTTGAGGAAAATGAACCGGCATTGGATGCAGCAAAGCGAGAAGTTGAAGAAGAATTGGGAATTAAAGCAGATGAATGGATCGAGTTGGGATTCTTTGATTTAGATACCTCGATTGTGCATTGTCCGGTTTATCTATTTTTGGCAAAGCAGTTAACGTTTAGACAAGCCCATCAAGAGGGAACGGAAACCATAGAGAAACTCCAGATTCCTTTGAACGCAGCCCTGCAAAAGGTGATGGATAACGCGATCACACACGCGCATAGCTGTGTGCTGATTCTCAAAGCTGGCAGCACTACGCTCTCGTCTGGCGATTAAATGTCCCTAGTATGAAATCTATCTGTGATTGAGAATACTCTCTCTTCAGAGTAATATCAAAATTTATCAAGAATCGCTAACATTAATAATTATCGGCTCATTTGAAAACGCCTAATTGCCTAAAGATTAGGAAGCATTTTAATGAACCGATAGCCAATATCAATATGGAACAAGGCGTTGCAAAAACTTGGGGTTCTACTCCTGAAGAAAGATTAATGTCGTTCCCTTGCGACCGCTACGTTGATAGTTCTGACGAGGCGTATTTCCGAGCGATAGATGTAAAAGCACCGGCTCCTATTTTATTCCGGTGGTTATGCCAACTAAAAGTTGCATCTTACAGTTACGACTGGATTGACCGGCTCGAAAAGATATTTTTCAACGTTCAAGCGTCGCTCTCAGATCGTCCGAGTCCAGAACAACTGCTCCCCGGAGTAGAAAATCTAGCGCTTGGTCAAAGAGTGATGGGCATCTTTAAACTTGTTGAGTTTGAAGAAAATCGGCATTTAACCCTAGTGATGGATGACAAACTAGCCATCGCAATGTTTGGCAACATCGTTGCAAGTTATGTCGTTTTTCCGGTGACGCAAGACACTTGCCGCCTTGTTCTCAAAGGGCATATTTTCTATCCGAGAAATCGCTTTTTATCATGGATGCCCTGGGTGCTGCCGTGGGGAGATTTACTCATGATGCGCCAGCAGTTCTTGAGGCTTAGAAATTTGGCACAAAACCAAGTTGACTGTATCTCAGAGGTGAAAATTTAGATGTGAAAATTCAAAAATAAAAGCTGACCCGATCCTATTTAAAGATATTCTCTGAAACAGCCTTCAGCTATGAAGCGGTACAAAAGAGTTTTCCAAATCATACTTGCCCTAGGAATGGTAGTCATCGGTGCGTGGCATTTTACCAGCCCAGAACCATTTGAGAAAATTGTGCCCGCCTTTCTTCCCTATCATCTGGCACAGGTTTACATCAGCGGATTTCTGGAAATTTTGGGTGGAGTCGGATTATTAATTCCTCAAGTTAGTCGTAGCGCTGCTTGGCTTCTCGCTGTACTTTTTATTGCTGTTTTTCCAGCCAATCTTTATCAGGCGATCAATAACATTGAAGTTCCAGCGCTGCCGCACGATCCGCCACTGATTTGGTTGCGACTTCCGTTTCAGGCGCTTTTAGCCGCTTGGGCTTGGTGGTTCACCAGAGAATAAGGTTTACGTCAATTGCGACGATCTACAAAAGTTTACTCAGGTTCAAAATAAGGAGCTACAAATGACTCTCAGTATTATTGTTCATGGTGGAGCAAAAACCATCACAGACGAAAAGATTGATGCCAACCACGCCGGCTGCATCGCAGCAGTAGAAGCGGGCTGGGCAGTGCTTCGCAGTGGAGGCAGTGCCGGAGAAGCCGTTGAGGTGGCGATCCGTGTTCTGGAAACTGACCAGACATTTAACGCCGGCTTTGGCGCAACCCTCAACAGTGAGGGAGAAGTTGAGCTAGACGCGGCGATGATGGAAGGTGCCAAGTTAGGTTGGGGGGCAGTGGCAGCCGTTCAAGGGGTGCGCCATCCCATCTCAGTTGCACACAAGATTATGGATGAAAAAGCCCGGTTATTAGTCGCGCGCAGTGGCGAACGCTTTGCTGCTGAACATGGGTTGGAGATGTGTCCAAAAGAAGATTTGATTAGTGAGGAGCAGCGGCAGGAGTGGGAAGAGGAGCAGAAAGTTCTTGATCGCCCCAACACCGTCGGCTGTGTGGCGATAGATGCCACCGGCACTGTCGTTGCCGGCACCTCAACTGGGGGCACAACAGGTCAACCACAGGGTCGTGTTGGTGACACTGCCTTGGTTGGCTGTGGCTTGTACGCTGATAACCACCTGGGCGCTTGCTCAACCACAGGTGATGGCGAGTCAATTATCCCAGTGGTTCTTGCCAAAACGGCGATTGATTTTATGGCGGGAGATACCCATCCAGAAGAAGCATCGCGGAAGGCAATTGACACTTTGATCTCTAAGGTTGAAGGAGAGGCCGGCTGCATCCTCGTAGACCGGCAGGGACGCATTGGCTGGGCGTACAACTCAGATCACATGGCAGTTGCTTATATGACGCAAGACATGGACAAACCGGCTGCGTTTATTAGCAAAGAAGAAGAATATAGCTCAAAAGCACAAGGCGTTCCCTCCGGTACAAAAGAGATGATGACGGTTCACTCACCCTCGGAATAATCGAGCTTGCTCGCTTACGGTGTAGATGCCTAAAGCGACCAAACACGAATAAGTAGAAGCATTTGGGTAAAGCTCAGGGCTATTTATTTATGCCGGTAGGCGCAGGCTTAACAAATCCTCTTTCACTCTGAAAGAGGATTTTTTGTCGAAACCCGCCCCTACAGGAATACTTATTCCCTTGTCTGGTTTTACCTAAATAGCCCACAGGGAGATGATAGAAAAATCACTTGTTGAGACAATACCTATTATTTCGTTTGCAGCCTTCTTTTTATGAACTCAACATCCGACTTTAAATATTTTCAGGGTAATTCTTTTTCCGATTTGTTTGCTCAAGACATCACGGATGCGCGTTATGCGTTCCTACTAAATTACCCTGCAACTGCAAGCTGGGCGGCTTACCCCAACCGGCAGAAATATTTTATTCAAGACGGCAGTAGTGAAGCCACTAAAACCACCTTCGACAAGATTTGCCAGAAGGAACCTTGGAAAAATCTGGCGGTGCTAGGTGATGCCATTCCAGGGATTATTATCACCGATCCGCCAAATTCGCTGCTTGACTACTGGCGCGAGCATTTTGGCTTTAGCTATTCCAATATTATGAAGAGAATAGACTGCGCGACGTATCTTGATGAGCTTAGTGAGAGTGATGAGTTTGACAAACTCATCAGTTTATTTCCCTTCGATCATCTCAAACCTGAAAAACACGCCGTCCATCCAGACAATCATTACCACTTGCTCAGCAAAGCAACCCTAGCCAAATTGGGGGTGCAATGCCCGAAATTTTCAAGCTACAACCTGCACGAAATCAGTATCGAAGACATTGTATTACCAGAGGAATTTCCCTTCTTAATTAAAACCTCTCACGGACTATCAGGAGAAGGCACTTATATTATTAAAAGCGACAGCGAGCTAGACTACTGTTTGCGGGAAGTGAAGAAATATCTCGATATTAAGTTGCTCGATACGATTATTGTCTCGGAATTCGTCAAGAATGTCGTGGAAAACTACTGCGTGCAGTTCTACGTCAGTAAGGCGGGAGATATTACGCTCATCGGCACAACCGGCCAACTTGTTACCCCAGAAGGTAGCTATTTAGGGGGAGTAATTGACTACCGGCAAACCGACATGACCAAATTCTATGACATGATTGCCGCCATTGGCCAATCTGCAAATAAACAGGGATATTTTGGTGTTATTGGCTTCGATGTCCTTGAAGATAAAGACGGACAGATGTATGTGATCGATGCCAATTTCCGAGTCAATGGTTCAACTCCCCTTTGCTTGCAACGCCATACTCTGCTAGGGCTAGGAAAGGAGGTGGCAAAATATTCCAGTGACTACCGAATGGATGGCACATTAGACTCGATTCTAGCCACCCTGAAGCCAGAACTAGAGCGCAAAGACTTTATCATTTTGTCCGCTTTAGATAAGGTTAAATACGGAAAAATTCACACCGATATTTACGGGATTGTTGCTGGAGAAACGCTGGAGGAAGTGCAGCACATTGAGAAGAATTTAAAAGAGAAAGGGTTGCAGGGACTAAGCTAAACAGTTTAATCGTCTCCTAGTTTTCTTCTGTAATCTTCATCCTGCTACCACCTGACAGAACGCACGCCCAGGATTTGCCTTGGTCGCCGGCTGCCGGTAAAGACTCTATGCTTTTGCAATTTCCTTATGTTCGCTAGCGTGCATAAGGTATAATAGTAATAGTTTGCTAGTCTATGTGCCAATTCAAAGAGTTAGATAAATCCCACAGAATTACCCATGATTAGTAGGAATCAAGCTGATTTCTAAGAATGAGTAATTTAATGGAAATTGTCATGATAGGTAGTTCACTAGCCCATAGCTTGCATTGGTGAGCTATCTATCAAGGAAAAAAACGTGATCAAGCAGGCACAATCGGCAATCTTATCTGATTTCCCCGCTGCCGATTTCTTTCTAATCGCAATCGGCGCTTCTCAGGGGGGGCTAAAAGCAGTTAGCGAGATTTTATCTGTCTTACCGGCAGACTTTCCCGCTGCGATTACTATAGTGCAGCATCTCAGTGCCGATTACCCTAACTATATGGCTGAAATCCTCACGAGGCGAACGGCTTTGCGCGTTAAGCCGGCAGAAGACGGGGAACGGCTACGCCCAGGAACGGTTTACACTGCTGTTCCCAACAAGCACCTGATCGTTAAGGCAGACAAGACACTACGTTTGTCAAATCAACCAAAGGTGAATTTTGTGCGCCCCGCTGCCAATAAAATGTTTACCTCGGTAGCAGCCAGTTTTAAAACACGGGCGATTGCAGTTGTACTGACTGGCAATCAATGCGATGGCGCTTTGGGGATAGTCGCCATTAAAAAGTATGGTGGCTTCGTGATCGCTCAGGATGAGGCTAGTTGCGAGTGTTTCAGTATGCCAAAGGCTGCCATTGCTACGGAAAAAGTAGATTTAATTCTTCCCTTAAGTGCGATTGCCGACACCCTGCTGGATCTGGTGATTTCAGCAAAAACTGCCTAGCTTTGAGGGTGTGAACCAACAAAGGCGAAAAAGTTAATCGGAACAGGTGCCGGTTTTTTCAACCGCAAACGATTTGAAACTATAAGCGATTAAAATACAATCGCTGTCGCCTCAAACTTAAAAAGATTTGGTTTTCCTTAAATTTTCTATATAAATTGGCTGTAATTATTGTGGCGCTGCATAATTTATAGATAAGGATTTGTTGTGCCGGCAACAAACAATAAAAAAATGACTCTATTTTTTTTATTTAAAATTAGAGGATTTACTTTGTCACAAATTAAAAACATTGAACGGCAAACCCAACAGAAGAGGGAAAAATTGGAAAGCCCTTGCTTGTTAAGCGTTAAGCAAGGGCTTTCAGAAAATTACCACCAAACTCTATTGCCATCTTCATCAACGCGAGCTTGTCGGATTACATCAGAAATTGCTTCAGCGTCGTGTACGTGATGGAGTGCCTTTTTCTCACCATCGGGGTATTCCACAATAAAGTAAGTCGGGACTGTAATCTGATCACCTGTAATATCAGGTGAATCTACAGCGACTTGTTTAGCCTTTTCTTCAACAGTTTGAGGCTCTGGAGAAATTACATCTCCCGGATTTGCAGTTAAGTTTTTTTCCTTAGCTGTCGGCTCTGTGCGGGAGTGCCAATCTTCGCTGACTGGTTGATTTATTGGCTGTTTACTTTGTTGTTTCATGGCTGTTTTAAGAGTTTCAAAACTTTTTACTTACTGAACTAAGTCTAGGTAATCTCACAGGAAAATGGCTCTTTCAAAAGAATGAGTTTCTAAAAAAAGCAAAATAATAAGGGTTAAAAGGCAAATATCTTTCAAACCTGTGGGGGCAAAATGTTCCAGCCTAACTTCATTCGGCGCGATTTGCTGTAAAGCATTTTTGATTAAAAAGCACATACAAACTTAATATCAGGCTCATTCTTTAGATAGAAGTGCCTTCACTCGGCAGGAAGAGGGGTGAGTGAGCCGACTTTGCTAATGTTGAGTATTGTTAAAGAATAAATAACGATAATAGAAGTTTTTACCTAGTGTCATCACTCAATAATTATTGAAGCCGGCATCACGCGTTAAATTCAGTGCCGATGCCTTCTGCACAGCATTTTTTGCCCTGAATGCTCTCAATTTAAGAAAAGAAACTAACAGATGAGCTTGCCGGGTAAAGTAACGCGAAACTCAACATAGATAAGTCGTTCAGATGTTGGATTGCTCAGCCCAGCCTAGATTTTGAAACTGGCAGAAAAACCTTGAAACTTATAAAAATAAGCAAAGTTGAATCTGTGCAGCTGTTAAGCGTTTTAAAGTCGTCAAAAATCTTCAAAGTACAGAAGACCATTGAAATGGCAGTGAACTTCAAAAAATCTTCTCTAGCCGGCGAAAATCTCGTTCCACTTCAGACCACAAAGAACGATTGTGAGGGTCGGTACGGAGGGCTTTTTTCAGATAAACTCTTGCCTTATCGAGCTGTTTCTCCCCAATCAAGTGACGACCCCAGCGCTGATAGGCGATCGCCTGCCATTGCCGCACTTCTGAATCGTAGGGAAGACGTTGCGCTAACCCTTCAACCAGTGCGATCGCACGGGGAAAGCGTTGCGATTTCAGTAAATACTGCAACTGTATGTACGAATTCTCCTTCATCTGCCGCTCAAAGTCTGACAGTTGGTAGTTTTCTTGAAACTTTGGTTCTTTGGGAGGTTCTTTGGGAGTTACTGGGGGTGCCGCCGGCTGCCGGCGTACAGTGACCACCGGCTCTTTTTTAGCTGCCGGTGTTGTTTGCGGCTGCCTCACCACTTCGGGTTCTGGCTTCGCAACTTCTAACAGCACCTTATACGCCTCATGCAGCCGAATAAATTTCTCATGGGCAAATCGGTCGCTGGTATTTACATCCGGGTGATAAAGCCGCGCCAGACGCCGGAAAGACGCCTTCACATCCGCTTGACTCGCTTTTGAAGTCAACCCCAACAGTCGGTAGCAGTCTGCAATGTTCATTCACTTCCACGAAAAAGGCAGAATCTCTCTTTATAAAGATTCTGCCACGCTTATTTATATCTGAGAACAAATCTAACAAGGGCAACCCTTACAGGACTTGTGCTTTTGAGAAACAGGGGGAGAGAGGGAAAAATACAACCGCTCTGACCCCCCCGCCAGCCGGTGTTTTAGGCGGGACGCTCTTCAATGACTCGGTCAATTAAACCGTATTCTTTCGCCTCTTGAGCAGACATGAAATAGTCGCGGTCGGTATCCTTCTCAATTTTAGAGAGGGGTTGGCCGGTTCGCTGTACCATCATGTCATTGAGCTGCTGGCGAGTCCGGATGATCTCTCTGGCTTCAATTTCGATGTCTGAAGCTTGTCCTTGAGCACCGCCAAGGGGTTGGTGGATCATGATCCGTGCGTGGGGAAGTGCGAGTCGCTTCCCTTTGGTGCCGGCAGTGAGGAGGAACGCACCCATTGAGGCTGCCATTCCCACACAAATTGTCACCACATCTGATTTAATGTGCTGCATTGTGTCATAAATCGCCAAGCCGGCTGTTACCGAACCGCCCGGAGAATTGATGTACAAAAGAATATCTTTGCCTTGATCCTCGGAATCTAAATAAAGCATCCGAGCGATGATAGAATTTGCCACTCCATCATTCACTTCTCGACTTAGGAAAATAATTCTTTCCAGAGAAAGGCGAGTGTAGATATCAATCCACTGGGTATAAGGTTGCCCAGGGAGGCGGTAGGGAACTTGAGGAATACCAATGGGCATAGGAGTCTCTTGCTTTTAGCGGGTATACAACTCAGGCTATAGCGGGGACAGGTGTAGGCAGGTCTTTAGAACTTTCTAAAACCCGGTCGATCAAGCCATATTCTCTGGCTTGGTAGGGGGTCATATAGAACATTCTGTCCATATCTTTGGCAATTTTTTCAGCCTGCTGTTCCGTATTTTTTGCGAAAATCTCTACGATTGTCGCTTTATTTGCCAAGACTTCTTTTGCCCGAATTTGAATGTCTGTGGCTTGACCCCGTGTGCGGCTGCGAGCTTGGTGCAGAATGATCGTAGCGTGGGGCAAACTCGCTCTACATCCTTTCGTGCCGGCGGATAAAATCATTGCTGCCGTGCCCATTGCCTGACCCAAACAAATGGTATGAACGGGAGGCTTTATGTAACTAATGGTGTCACAGATAGCAAAGGCTTCTGTTTCAAAACCAATGGAATCTCCACCATACCAAGAAGTGCCGGTAGAGTTGATGTAGATATAAATAGGCTTCTCTGGGTCATCGTATTGCAAATAGAGCAATTGGGCAATAATTAGCTCTGTTACGTCTACCCCTAGCTGATCTTTATACTCATCTGGTGAAACTAGCGGCAGTCCCAGATAAACAATGCGTTCCTTTAATAAAAGGGACGGTAAATCTGGCGGGGGTGTCCTATAGTAGGCATCTCCGTATTGGGTGGATTGAACAGCCTTGATGGGTGAGTTCATTGCTGATGGTTGCCTGAAATGATGACACTATCTCTAACATAGTAGCGTGATGGTGTTAAGGCAGGAGGAACGGTCGAGGAGTAATTTCACTACCGGCAGATGGCATCGTCATTTTCTCGCCCCCTAGCCTATGCTGAGTAGTAATGAGATGGCTCGAAAGCGCTGGCGCTCTGCGTAACGCTAGTATTTGGCTATGATGTCATTCCTATCGGTGTTGAGTTTCGCAGGAACGATTTGATTATGAAAGTAAGTTTGCAACCGGCCTTAAATGATTCTAACGTTGATGCCACTCAGGCAAGCAGCCAGCGTCAGCTATCGATTTCGATCTCTGCGATTGCTGCTGAGATGGATCGCAATGTGCCCCTCAACTTGTGTCTAATTTTGGATCACAGTGGTTCGATGAGTGGGCGACCCCTGGAAACGGTGAAACAGGCAGCGCATCGCCTTGTAGATAGGCTGAATCCGGGTGATCGCCTCTCAGTGGTGGCGTTTGACCACAGGGCTAAAATCATTGTCCCAAATCAGGCGATTGAAGATCGGGGACGGATTAAAAAGCAGATTGATAAACTTCATCCTGAAGGCGGGACGGCGATAGATGAGGGTTTAAAACTGGGGATTGATGAACTAGCTAAAGGTAAAAAAGATAGGATTTCCCAAGCGTTTCTTCTCACAGATGGTGAGAATGAACATGGCGATAATAATCGCTGTTTGAAGCTGGCTCAACTAGCGACTGAGTACAAACTCACGTTGAATACGCTGGGGTTTGGTGATCACTGGAATCAAGATGTTTTGGAAAAGATTTCTGATGCTGCCGGCGGCAATTTGGCTTATATTGAGCGTCCTGATCAAGCGGTAGATGTGTTTAGCCGGCTGTTCAGCCGCATTCAATCGGTGGGACTAACAAATGCTTACCTGCTGCTGTCATTAATGCCGAAGGTGCGCCTCGCGGAACTCAAGCCGATTGCTCAGGTGATCCCCGATGCGATTGAATTGCCGGTGCAGAGAGAGGCTGATCGGATTGTGGTGCGTTTGGGAGACTTGATGAAGGATGCACCGAGAGTAATTTTGGCGAACCTTTACCTTGCTCAACTGGCACAAGGCCGGCAAACGATTGCCAATCTGCAAATCCGTTATGATGACCCTGCTGCCGGTGTTGAAGGTGTGCTCTCAGAAGTGGTGCCGGTGGATGCTAACTTCCAGAGTGTTTACCAGCCGGCAATTAATCCAGAAGTGCAGAAGCACATTCTTGCTTTAGCAAAATACCGGCAAACTCAACTGGCAGAAGCGAAATTACAACAGGGAGATCGAGCCGGTGCCGCTACAATGTTGCAAACGGCTGCAAAAACGGCGCTGCAAATGGGAGATAAAGGTGCAGCGACGGTGTTGCAAAGCAGTGCAACGCAATTGCAATCAGGGGAAGAACTCTCAGAAGCTGATCGCAAGAAAACTCGGATTGTTTCTAAAACTGTTTTGCAATAGGGATGCCGGTGAAAATTTCAGGTCGGTTTTTTTAAGGCAAGGAACGTAAAGGAAATTTTTTCTTTGCGTTCCTTTACTGATTCATTTAGGAATATTTAGTAAAAATAATATCTGCAAGCTTTCAAGATTTGCTCAGGGCCGGCACAGACGAATCGGAAGTTATTTTAATTAACTTATCCTTACCATTTTTTTCACATAAAAAAATTACTGCCCCAGTTTACCGTGTTTAACGCGATATAAAGCTGGGGCAGTTTAATTGTAGTCGGCACAGATTTTCATTTGAAATTTGTGAGCCATTGCCTCCAAATTAGCCAGTAACAGCTGATGCGTGGGGACGGGCAAAAATCATCCGACCGGCAGAGGTTTGCAGTGCGGATGTCACAACGACGCGCAGTTCGCCGCCAATGTGGATGCCGCCTTCTTCAACAACTACCATTGTGCCGTCTTCTAAATAACCCACTCCTTGGGCCGGTTCTTTACCTTCTTTAACGATTTTTAGGTCAATATTATCGCCAGGAAGATAAGTCGGACGCACAGCTTGGGTTAAGTCATTGATATTCAACACCGGCACTTTTTGTACGCTGGCAACTTTACTTAAGTTGTAGTCATTTGTCAGCAAGGTGCCGTTAATTTCTTGTGCCAAACGCACTAATTTAGCATCCACTGTGTTGATATCTTCGTAGTCTGCTGAATGGATCACAATCCGGTCTGGATAAGTTTCCATTAGCCGCTTGAGGATATCCAAACCGCGCCGTCCTCTCACGCGCTTTAAATCGTTAGAAGCATCAGCGACAAGTTGCAATTCCTGTAGCACAAACTGCGGTACAAGAATTTGCCCCTCAAGAAATCCAGTTTCTAGCAGCGGTTCAATGCGACCATCAATAATGCAGCTAGTATCTAAAACTTTAGTTGCCACCGGCTTGAGGGTGCCTTCTGCCATCAGTATGGCTTCCACACTGTTTGGATTGATCAAGCGTAAGAAAGCGCGACCATGACTGTCTGCCAAAGTAACGCCGGTGAAGGCAAACAAGATGCTGCCAACTACAGCCACTAAGGGTTTAATAAAAGCAAACTCACGGGGAATCGGCAGCAAGAAAAGCGGGGCCAGCATTAAGTTGGCGACTAATAAGCCAATGACTAAACCAACCGCACGCGTCAGCAGCATTTCTACCGGCATTTTGCGGATTTGCGTTTCCATCCGCCGATAGGTGGTTTGCGCCGATAAGCCGACGGCAACGCCAATTAGCGCCCCAAAGCCGGTTGTTACCAAACGCAACCCCTCTATGCTCGTTACCTGTTGCATCGTACTGCTAGGAAGCAGTTCTACACCGTAGAAACCGATTCCTGCTACTGCTAGGATGAATGAAAGAATAATGATTGCATCAAGCATCGTTTTGAACCGATAAATTTCGGAGTTAATTTCCAGGGGGGAATGTAGGAGCGAGTAGCTGTTAAACTCATCGCAAAGATAGGATTGGCTTTATTATATCTTTAGAGGTTTTGCATTCTGTTTCCCATTTCCCCCTCAGTAGTAGTAAAGATTCCCGTAACATTTAGCAAATTCTGGTTTTTTACCTCCCTTGAATAGTGCAATAGCTCATACCCCAACGCCTCCCGACTCTTTAACATCAGGTGTTCCGACTGCTGCTTACCTTCACATTCCCTTCTGTCGGCGTCGCTGTTATTACTGCGATTTTCCCGTTTCGATCGTGGGGGATCGCAAAAATGGTGAGAATTCTGGAACAATTCAGCAATATGTTGAGATGCTGTTGCAGGAAGTATACACAACTTCAGAAACTTGTCAACCGCTTCTCCGCTCAAAATCTCTGCCACTAGAGACAATTTTTTTTGGCGGCGGCACTCCCTCTCTGCTTTCAGCCGACCAGATCACGCGTATTTTGGAAGCACTTGACCGGCAGTTTGGCATAGCTACCGGCGCTGAAATTTCGATGGAGATGGACCCAGGAACCTTTACCCTGGAACAACTCGAAGGCTATCGAACGGCTGGGGTCAATCGGGTGAGTTTAGGCGTGCAAGCGTTTCAGGATGAGCTGTTAGGTGTGTGTGGCCGTTCTCATACAGTGTCAGACATTTTAGAAGCGGTGGAAATGCTTCGCCAGGTAGATTTTCAAAATTTCAGTATCGACTTAATTTCTGGGTTGCCGCACCAAAATCTTGATTTGTGGAAAGCTTCGCTAGAAGCGGCGGTGGCAATTTCTCCGGCTCATATTTCAAGTTACGATTTGATCGTTGAGCAAAATACGGCCTTTCATCGCTACTATCAAGCCGGTGTTCAGCCCTTGCCGGGAGATGAAATGGCTGCTCAAATGTACCGGCTAGCACAGCAAATCTTAACCAGTGCCGGTTACAACCATTACGAAATTTCTAATTACGCGAAGCCCGGTTATCAATGCCGGCATAATCGAGTGTACTGGCAAAATCGGCCTTACTTTGGCTTTGGCATGGGGGCAACCAGTTATGTTCAAGGCCGGCGATTTACGAGACCTCGCAAGACGTGGGAATATTATGAATGGCTGCACTCGGAAGGCGCAAAGCAGAATGGGGCAAGCCAAATAGAGGAGGCCGGCACTGAGTCGTTCCAGGATATTCTGCTGGAAACTTTGATGTTGGGGTTACGGCTGGCAGAAGGGTTGAGCTTGTCAGGACTGGCAGAAAAATTTGGCACCGGCACCCTAGAAAAGATTTTGACGTGTTTGCAACCCTATCAACGGCAAGGATGGGTAAAAATCGTAAACCCAGATGGAGTGGCGATCAGCGCTTCCCTTGGACAGAACCTGCCAACATTGGGCCAACTGCGTCTGAGTGACCCGGAAGGATTCTTATTTTCTAATACGATTCTGGCCAGCCTGTTTCGTCAATTTAGTTCTTAATATAAAGCAACTAAATTTTCAACCTTATTTAGACAGAATTTGATTATCCTCAAGAAAGAACTTTCTTGAGTGATTTATGTACGCCCCAGATCATGAGTTATTTCGGCATTTTCTGGAACATCTCCCCTATGCCGTAGCAATGGTAGACCGCCAAATGCGCTATCTGGCAGTCTCTCGACAGTGGGTACAAGTGCATAAACTCGAAGACTCTGATTTAATGAACCGGCAATTTCACGTAGACTTTAGAATGCCGGTTCATTCGCGTGCTGAGTTGCAGGAAAGTCAAGAACACAGTGTCGCCATTCTCTCAGCACCGGCTACAGTTTCGAGTGAAGAATTAGTAGCCGACGCTACAGAAAACTTAAAAAGAGTGAGTCATCCCTGGTACGAAGACAATGGAGAAATTGGAGGAATGATTTTTTCTTTAATTCCCAATAGCTCTTCCCAGGCAAAAGAGAACGAATCATTAAGCGAAAAAGAAGCCTTATTTACCGCCACCTTTGAGCAAGCAGCAGTAGGCATTTCTCATAGCGATCCCCAAGGCCGGTTTATTCGGCTTAACCAGAAATTTTGTGAGATTGTAGGTTACACAGCAGAAGAATTGCAGAGTCTTTGCTGGAGTGATATTACTCATCCCGACGATGTAAAAATTGACCGTGAGCGCGAGCGAGCACTGATTGCCGGTGAAATTACTACTTATTCAATTGAAAAACGCTATATTCACAAACAAGGTTTCTCCATCTGGGTTAACTTAACCGTTTCTTTAATGTGGGATTTTAAGGGAGAGTTAAAGTATGTCATTAAAGTTATTGAGGACATTCAAGATCGTAAAGCAGCCGACGCCAAACTCCACAAAAGCGAAGCCGACTTAAAAGCTGCTCAGCAAATCGCTCATGTCGGCAACTGGGAATTTGATGTCATCAACCAAACAATCAATTGGTCTGATGAAATTTTCCGAATTTACGGGCGCGATCCCAACTTAGGAGTCCCCACTTATTTAGAACTTCGGCAAGCCATTCATCCTGATGATGTGGAATATTGGGAAACCCTGGTAATCGGCGCGATTCGTGAGGGGAAAGCGTATGACTTTGAACATCGGATTCTTCATTCAGATGGAAGTACCCGCTACCTTTACGCTCAGCATCACCCGACGCTAATTGCAGGGCAAGTGGTGCGGTTGTTTGGCACGGTTATGGACATCACCGAGCGCAAAACAGCCCAAATAGCCCTACAACAAGCCAATGAGGAATTAGAGCAGCGAGTTGAAGAACGGACTACAGAATTAAGAAAAACGATTGAACAATTGCAGAGCGAAATTGCCTATCGGCAACAGGCTGAAGCGCAGCTGCGCCAGAGTCAGCGACGCTATAGAACTTTGACAGAATTATTGCCCGTGGGGATTTTTCACACCGACAGTCAAGGGAACTGTGGTTACACCAATGATCGATGGTGCGAAATCTCTGGACTCACGAAAGAAGAATCGTTAGGCAATGGATGGGTAAACGCAATTCATCCTGACGATCAAGCGCCTGTTTTTAGCCAATGGCAACAAGCAATACAACAGAATGTGCCTTTTCAATCAGATTATCGCCTTGCCAAGCCTGATGGCCAAATTGCTTGGGTTATGTCGCAGGCAGTTGCAGAGACGGGGGAAGCCGGCGAGGTTTTGGGTTATGTTGGAGCCATTACAGATATTACCGACCGCGTGCTATCAGAACAAGCACTGCGCAATAGTGAAAGACGGTTTCGGGCAATTTTTGACCAGTCATTCCAGTTTGTGGGGTTGCTGAAACCGGATGGCACGCTCACACAAGCGAACCAGACAGCGCTCGATTTTGCTGGAATAAAGCCGGCAAATGTGATCGGTCAATTGTTTTGGGAAACGCCGTGGTGGAGGCTTTCCACCCAAACGCAAGAACGCTTAAAAGTTTCCATCGCTCAGGCGGCAAGTGGCAAAGTTATCCGCTATGAAGTGAATGCCATCGGTGCTGGAGATCAAGTGATCACGGTTGATTTCTCCCTCAAGCCGGTGTTTGACGAGACGGGAGCGGTTGTTTTGCTCATTGCAGAAGGACGTGACATCAGCAAACAGCAAGCATTAGAGGTGGAACTGGCGCAACAGCAAGGGCTTTTAAATAGCTTGATCGCCAACGCACCTGTTGGCATTGCAATAGTAAACAGTGACTTGTGCTATTTGCAAATTAACGAAACCCTAGCAGAAATTAATGGCGTGCCGGTGGCAGAACATTTCGGCAAAACGGTAAGGGAGGTCTTACCCGAAATCGCACCCATCGTAGAACCAATGTACCGGCAGATTCTGGCAACAGGCGAAGCCATACTCAATCTTGAAATCTGTGGTGAAACGCCCAAAGACCCTGGGGTAACGCGGACGTGGCTGGTTTCTTATATTCCCCTGCTCTCAGAGAATAATATTCCCATTGCAATTGGGCTGATAGTGCTCGAAATTACTGAGCGCATACAAGCAGAAGCTGCACTTGCCCAGAGCGAAGAAAGTCTTCGCAAAATTTTTGATTGCGCTCCCATTGCGATCACTTTATCTGACGCAAACACGAATCAGCTTGTTAAAGTCAATCAGGCTTTGTCTGAGATGTTAGGTTATAGCGAGTCAGAACTTTTGGAGATGTCAGTCGCTCAAATTAGCCATCCAGAAGACATGGTGCGAGAGTTAGAACTAGGTGAGGATATGACAGCCGGCGCTTTGGCAACTTCTCAATTTGAAAAGCGTTTCATCACCAAAAATCAGGAAATCGTCTTAGGCAGTTTAAAAGAAACGCTACTGCGAGATCGGGACGGCAACCCCAGCTATTGGCTAGGCATGGTTGAGAATATTACAGAGCGGAAACGAGCAGAAATTGAATTGCAACAGCAAGCACAACTGCTCGATCAACTCTATGATTCAGTCGTGACAGCCGACCTCATCGGCACCGTGACAAGATGGAACAAGGGCGCTGAGCGAATCTATGGCTACACAGCCGCAGAAGTCATTGGTCAACCAATTAGCTTTCTTTTCCCTGCCGATCAGCATGAGTGCCTGCACAACTTAAGCATTATCTTATTTGAGCAGCAAGGCAGTCATGAAAAGGAATTCAAGGCGATCCGCAAGTCTGGGGAAGTCTTCGATCTGCTTCTATGCGTGTCACTGGAAAGAGACAGTGAGGGAATTGCGATTGGTAGCATAGGTTACGGCATCGACATTACAGAGCGCAAACGCGCCGAAGCGGAACGTCGAGCGACTGCCCAAAAACTTGAATTGATGATTGAGCAAACTCCGCTTGCTGTCCTTGAGTGTACGACAGAGCTAACAGTAATGGCGTGGAACCCAGGAGCTGAGAGAATTTTTGGTTACAGTGCCGATGAAGCAATTGGGCACAGCTTATTCGGACTAATCCTATCAGAAACGACCAGGGAAAACATCGAGCAAATCCGCTCCAGTTTGGTAGCGCTCAAAGGCGGATATCACGCGATTAGCGAACATATAGCAAAAGATGGGAGGGCGCTTATTTGTGAGTGGCATAATACCCCCCTTGCTGATGAGCAAGGTCAAGTTGTGGGAATTATTTCCTTGGGTTTAAATATTACTGAACGCGTACAGACAGAAGAGGCGTTGCGTCTAAGTGAGGCACAATTCCGCACCCTCGCTCAACGGGAGGAACTGATTAACCGGCTCACCAGTCAAATTCGCCAATCTCTCAATCTTTCTGAAATTTTACAAACAACGGTCAATGCAATTCGGGAATTGCTAGAAGCTGAGCAATGTCACTTCAGTTGGTATTGTCCAGAGGGAATTAAGAATGAAGCATTAACGATTAATTCTCCTTGCTGGGAGACAGTTCAGGAATCCAAACTTCCAGAAACACCCAGCCGTTTGGGCGTTTATCTCGCAGGCGATGTCGGTGCGTTCGGACAAAAAATTGTAGACACTGCGGAGGAAATTTGCATTGATGATGTTGACGCGCTTGACGAGTCGGTTTTTCAGCAGTTCTTACGCACTCATGAAATCGCTTCGCTCCTGAGTTTTCCGGTTCACACGCGGGGGGGTGAAGTGGGCGCGATTACTTGCATTCGTTCGTCCCACCCTCGTCCGTGGTGTGATAGTGAACGAGAATTGTTAAGAGCAATTACCGGCCAATTAGCGATTGCAATTGACCAAGCTGGACTTTACGAGCAAACGAGCGTCGCTGCGGCAGTTGCCCAAGCTAAAAGTCTGGAATTAGAACACGCTTTGCGGGAGTTGCAGCAAACTCAATCCCAACTAATTCAAAGCGAAAAAATGTCTTCTCTAGGGCAGTTAGTTGCCGGTGTAGCTCACGAAATTAACAACCCGGTAAGTTTTATCTATGGAAACATCATGCCGGCTCAAGATTACGCACTTGACCTGTTAAAACTTCTTCAACTTTATCAGGAATCTTATCCTCAGCCGCCAGCTAAAATTCAAAATGAAATTACAAAAATTGATTTAGAATTTCTGGCAGAAGATTTGCCGAAATTGCTGGGTTCAATGAAAGTGGGAGCTGAGCGAATTCAAGAAATTGTGCGTTCTTTAAGAAACTTCTCTCGTCTTGATGAAGCGCAGATGAAGGAGGTTAATATCCATGAAGGACTCGACAGCACCTTGATGATTTTGAACAGCCGGCTCAGAGCGAAATCCACTGCTCCTGCTATTGAGGTGATTAAAGAATATGGCAATTTGCCTTTAGTCGAGTGTTATGCCGGCCAACTCAATCAGGTATTTATGAATTTACTCACGAATGCAATAGATGCCTTGGAAGAACGGGACAGCCGAAGCACTTCTTTGCAGCAAAGTCGGCAAATTCGGATTCATACTTCTCTTGATAATAAAAACAAACTCATCATTTCCATTGCTGACAACGGTTGTGGAATTAGTGAGTCCGCACGACAAAAACTTTTTGACCCCTTCTTCACAACAAAACCCATTGGCAAAGGCACAGGTTTGGGCTTAGCAATAAGTTATCAAATTGTGGTTGACAAGCATCAAGGCTCGTTACAATGTATTTCAGAAATTGGTCGAGGCACAGAGTTTATAATAGAAATTCCGACTGATCAGCACCGCCTTGAGAGGAAGTTATGATTCCGATTTCTGATAATCTTCCGAACCGCCGATTTCCACTTGTTACTTACTGGCTGATTGGTTTCACGATTGCTTTATTTTTTTGGGAACTGAAACTAGAAGCCGCAGGAACTTTGAGCGAGTTTCTGCCCAGTTGGGGAATCGTGCCGGCACAGCTGCACACCGTAGCAAAAGCAGCGATAGCAGAGAGAAACCCCGCTGCCTGGTTCATCTTGCTATTTATGTCTTCCCGTTCCCTAATCTGTGGAATTTTTCTCCACGGTAGCTTTAGTCAAATATTAGGAAATTTACTGTTTTTGTGGGTATTTGGTAAAAGAGTAGAAGAGACTTTAGGACATGGGCGGTTTCTGGGATTTTATCTAATGTGTGGAGTTTTAACCGGCATTGTGCAAATTTTGATAGAGCCGGCCCTCTCCGGGCCTTTAGTAGGGGCAAATGGAGCGATTGCCGGAGTTTTAGGTGCTTACCTTCTGAAGTTTCCCAAGGCAAAAATTGACAGTATTTTGCCGCTAGCTGTTGTATTTATTCCAATGGAAATTCCTGCTCTTTTATACCCAATCTGGTGGTTCCTTCAACAGCTATTTTATAGCATTGGCTCATTGGTCGTTGCTGGGGGTGTGAACGCGCAAGGAATCGGTTACTGGGCGCATGGAATCGGTTTAATCATCGGTGTTGGCTTGTTACAAATTATGAAGCCACGTCTATCACAAATAGCCAGTGATTAATTCATTGAATCGCTAATAAATCTGAATATAATTATTCGACCAGTAAGCTAAGTTTATCGATACTGGTTATGTTGACAAAAGGTTTTTTAACAAACCTAATCTTAGTTCCTGTTAAACCTCGTGTTTAAGCTTGACTGCTACCTCATTCAGCTGTCGCAAACCCACTTTCGTTTGATTAATTCCATCAACTGTTTGTTGAGTCGAAAAATTGAGGTTATTCATTGCCTCTACCACTTGTTGAACACTTAAAGAGATTTGTTGAGCGGTCATTGCAATGTTGTTAATGGCAGAAACAATATTTTCAACACTTTTAGTTCCATGTTCAGTCAGCACCACAGCAAAGTTGGTAGCGTGGCGAATTGGCGAGACTAAAGTATTAATTTTTTCAGCAGAGCGTTTGCTTTGATCTGCGAGTTTGCTAATCTCACTTGCCACCAACCCAAAGCCTTTACGGTTTTTTAGCTTTAATTTCATAAACATGGTTTGATTCCTCTAAAACTTCATTGCCTTAAATATTGCTATTCCCTAGACTACCGTTTTGAGTTCCAGCGCAGCTTGATTTAATTTTTGAGTACCAATTCTTGTTTGAGAGATGCCTTCGGCAGTTTCTTTGGCAGCAATGTTGAGAGCGTCCATCGCTTCAACAACCTGCTGAATCGCGGTGAGTTGTTGTTTCGCCATCAGCGAGATTTGTTGGGTGGTAAAGGCGCTGTGGTTAGCAGTATCTGCCAAATCTCTAAAAGCATCTGCCATCTCGTTCACTGTTTTGACACTTTCTTCAACAGTCTTAGTGCTGTTGTCTGTTACCTTAATCGTAGAATTGATAGTAATTTGGATATTTTGGATGAGTGCATTAATTTTTTGGGCGGATTCTTTGCTCTGAGTTGCAAGTTTGCGAATTTCACCGGCAACAATGGCAAAGCCTTTTCCCTGTTCGCCGGCTCGCACTGCTTCAACTGCTGCATTCAGCGCTAACATATTCGTTTGGCCGGCTAGCTCACTCACCAAAGTTGAAATATTCCCGATCTGGTTCATTTGCTCATTCAATAGTAGAATTTGAACCGTTAGTGCTGCGACTTTTTCTTGCAGAGTTGACATCCCCTCCAACGTTTGCACCACCGCTTTAGAACCTTCCTGCGCCCGAACTAATGCCTGCTGTGCGCCGGCAGCAACGGTTGTAGATCGCTCTGCAGATTCCTGGGAGGAAGCGCTTAGTTGAGCCATTGTGGAGGTGGTTTGATTGAGCGAAGCTGCCTGATGCGCTGCAATGCGTTCGTGTTCTTCGGCTGCTGAAGCAATTTGGGTTGAAGCTGAGGCAAGTGTATTAATTGTTTCTTTGAGAGTGCCAATGACAGACTGGCTCAGAAAATAGCCAATGGGAGAGGCGATAATTACAGCTAAGATTAATAGAATAATAAAAAGCTGCCAAATATTTTGATAGATCATGGCGCCTTTGTCTCGTTCCTGTTTGGCCACGCGTAACTGTAAATCACTTAATTGCTGGATCTTGGTAATCAGCGGATCAATCGTGTTATACAGAGGGCCGTCAAATTGATCTAAAGATGAGTTGTCTTCGGTCTGCAATACCTGTTTAAGTTGCTCAATTTCTCTATCGGCTTGATAAAATAAGATTTCGATTTCGCCGGCAAGTTGCGTCTCTTCTGGCATCAACTGGGTCGCTTTGTAAGCAACCCAGTTCTGCTTGATTTTTATCGTGGCTTCATTGACTGAGTTTAGTGCCTGCTCCATTGTCCAGAGACCTGCGTGAGCTTTATTGACGGCATCAATGATGGAAACTCCGTAACTGTCTGAAATCTTTTTCAGCTGTTGCAGAGGAACGATGCGATCATCATAGATCGTTTCCATTTGTCGATCAATCCGCCAGAACGAGTAAAGGGAAACACAGCCGATTCCCACTAACATAATTGCTGGCAATGTCAAGCCCCAATACAGTTTTTTACTTAACTTCATATTTTTAGTTCCTTAAATGTAGGAAGAAAAATAACTATAGCGTTTCTCAAATAGATGAAGTACAGTAACAGCAGTGAGTAAACCAATTAAGAAGTTCCTGAGAGGACACTTGTTGGTAGGCTAGTGTAATCGCTTCATCCAAGGCTCGATAAGTTCTTGCTCCTATCGTCCGCAATATCCCTTTGATTTTTGACCAGCAATTCTCGATGGG